>NZ_RCOO01000072.1:0-5525 GCF_003987485.1 Spiroplasma endosymbiont of Megaselia nigra | reverse complement strand
GGGTAAAAATTATCATTGTGCTGATAATATTGTTATTGAAAGTTTTCATTCTTTATTAAAAAAAGCAACAATTCATAACAATATTTACTTATCGCATGATGAATATATTAATGATGTTAAAAAATGAAATAAATGATATTAAAGCCGCAAAGAAAAGGATATAATAAATAAAAGTTTATAAACCTTTTTTACTAATACTTACTTTTTGGGGTGCAATCTACGTTCCAATCCGACCAGTTCCAATAATTCCAATTGTTGAATTACGAATTTCTTTTGAAAACATAAAATCATCAACCTTAAAATTTGTTTGACGTTCATTATTAGCCATATAAAATAAATTACGTAAAAAAGCATTCCCCATTGCTACCGCTAATTCGCTAACTACATTAGGCGAATATCCTGGTACATAAGCCATTTTAAAACCTAATTCGTGTGCTTTTGTTAAATCAATATGGTTATAACCAACTGTTCTTGTTAATAAATATTTAATCCCATATTCTTGCATTTTTAATAAATTTTCTTCATAACAATCACAATTTGCACTAACCATCACTGCTTGATGTCCTTTAACTGTGGCAATATTATCTTTTGTTAAATATTCTTCAATTAAAGTTAAATCATAACCATATTTTTCATTTAGTTTTTCAAAAAATGGTCGTTCGGTTTTCCGAACGCCATAACAAACCATTTTAATTTTTATATTCATTGTTATTTTCTCCTAATATGTAAATAATGTAGTTGCCCCAATTGCTGTCGTAATAATTACTCAGAATGGTAACGAAATAATTGAAAATAAAGTTGAAACTAATGTTAAATTACTTGCTAACATTGGTTGTTTTTTATATCCTATTGAATATGCAACAATAACAGACGCTGGTGGTGCTGCCAACATAATGACAATAACAGTCAAGCCAACTGAATCTAATTTTCATACTCCTGTTTCTTTTCCAATCACAGCAAAAATAATTGGTGCTAGTATAACTTTCATAATCATTCCATATCAGACTTTTTTATCTTGCATTGCTTCACGCAATTTCCCTTTTGATAAAGTCATTCCAATTGCTAATCATGCTAATGGTGTACATAATCCTTCCAATGTTTTTGTTATTTTAAATAATGGTGGAAAAGTATTATCTAATCGTAATGGTGGAAATAATCGACCACTACCAATTTTATTTTGATCAGGAACAATTTCAATTCCTGGAATTAATTGTGTTACTCAAAAGATAAATCCAATAATTGTTGCAATTAAAATTGGATTAACAAAAATTTGTTTTAAATTTGCCTTCACGGTTGCCATTTTTTTAGCTCGTATTTCGGCTCTTACTTGTGCATACCCCGTAGGATCTATTTTTGCATCGACAATTGTTTCTGCTGTTGTTTCAACTGCTGATACTAATTGTCCTTGCACCGGTTTACTCATAACAATAAATCCTAATGAATATAAAAATACTCGATAAGGAATATTAAAGATATTAGCTGGTAATGTTGCTTGTCCGACGTCAAATAAAGCTGTAACAACTGGAATTCCGAAGAAAGTAGTTGATGCAAAAACTGTACACATTGCTAACGTATCACGAACATCTTGCTCATATTTAATATAAAAATATTTTGCTACAATTCCTAAAATAATATAAAATAAAAATCCGACTAATAAAATTGCTGCTTGTGTTTTAACTTGTTCAACTGTTGTATCAGCCATAAAACCATCAAATGCTAAACATGGTAAACCAACAACCATGACAATTTTAATTAAGACATCTTCTCAATCTTTTTTAAAGGTTCCACGTTTTGTTAAAAACCAACCTAAAAAAATTACAAACATGATTGCAATAATTGCACTTCAAAAACCCCACGCTTTTAAAGTATCAAGGACTGCTGTACCAACATTAGCTTGTAAATATAAATACATTCTATTTTTTCCTTTCATAGTTTTAAATAATATCTAGATGTACTTTTTGTACTATCAATATTATAATCAATTACTAAACAGAATAACATAAAAAATGAAAAATTTTGGTAAATTCAAAGTTTAAAATCCTAAGGAGAAAAATATTTTGAAATTAGAGATATAAGTTACATAGTAATTTAATTTGTAATTATGGTATAATGCTAAAATAACTTATATAAAATATAATATTATATAAAGAGGTTAAAATTTATAAATTATCAAAGTATAGTAAAAATTTAAAAATAATAATTATCACTTTAATGATTTTCTTAATTGTTGTCCAAATCTCTGGTGTTATCATAGATTTATGTGACAGAATGATTAATTATGATTATTTTAAGCCAAGTAAAAATGGACATAGTGAAAACACAATTAATCAATTAATTGCATGATTATTTGTTGCTTTTACAAATTGGTATGCTTTATATTGTGTTATTTACGCCACAGTTTTTCTTGCAAGATTAGGATATAAAAATGAACCTTCAGAATTTAAAAAATTTATTTTTAATTGTGTTTTTTTAGCAACACATTCAATTGTGATTGTTCTTGTCTTTTGACCAGATGTTATTAAGCAATTATTTGTTGGAAAAGAATTTATTTTTACAAATTCAATTTTAAAAAATATTATTACAATTAACATTAATTTTATAACTCCAATTATTGCATTTATCTTATTTGGTATTTTTTCATATTATGAACAACATTATTTTAAATATTTTATTAAAAGAATTAATTACTTTAGTTTAATATTACCAATTTTATATATTATATTTTCATGAACCAGACTAGTGATATATGTTGAATGTCATGGTTATGCTCCAACAGATGGAAGAATAATGTGATGAAATAGCTACAAAATTTTAAACCCCTATCTTCATCCAGTTTTAGCACCATTATTAGTACTCTTTTCAAGCATTGGAATTTATGGCGTTTAAACTTTAGTTAGTTATCTAGCATTATTTTCGTTAAGAACTAAAAAGAAACAAAAAAAGAAAAAGATTAACAATTGTTAATCTTTTTTCCTTTTTTATAATTCAATTAAAACTTTAATTCCTGGTCCCATTGTTGTTGTGATAGCAATATTTTTAATATATGCTCCCTTAACAGCCGCTGGTTTTGCCTTACGAATTGTTTCATAAATTACATCATAATTAGCTTTTAAATCTTCAACTTTAAATGATGTTTTTCCAATAATTGAATGAATGTTTCCATTTTTATCAACACGATATTCAACTTTTCCTTTTTTAACATCACCAATTGCTTTAATAACATCTGGAGTAACTGTTCCTGTTTTAGGGTTTGGCATTAATCCTTTTGGCCCTAATAATTTTCCAATTTTTCCTAATTCTGCCATAATATCTGGTGTTGCGATAATAACATCATAATCAAATCAGTTTTCTTTTTGAATTTTTTCAATTAAATCTTTACCACCAACAAAATCAGCACCCGCTGCTTTAGCATCAGCTTCCTTGCTATTTGTTAAAACTAAGATTCGTTGTGTTTTTCCTGTTCCTTTTGGTAACACAACAGCTCCACGAATTTGTTGGTCAGCATGACGTGGATCAACGTTTAAATTAAAGGCAACTTCAACGGTTGAGTCAAATTTTGTTGTTGCAGTTTTTTTTGCTAATTCAATTGCTTCTGCAATTGGGTATACCTTATTTTTATCAACTAATTCAGCAACTTTATTATATTTTTTACCAAATTTTGCCATTCTTAGTTTTTCTCCTTCTTACTTGGCATACCTTCAACAACAATCCCCATATTACGAGCAGTTCCTTCAATAATATGCATTGCTGCTTCAACATCATTTGCGTTTAAATCAACAAGTTTATATTCCGCAATTTTGCGAACTTCATCAGCTGAAATTGTTGCTACCTTTTCATCTTTTGCCTTTGCTGATCCCTTTTGGATTTTTGCTGCTTTTTTTAATAAAATCGCTGCTGGTGTTGTTTTTAATTCAAATTTAAATGTCTTATCATCAAAAGCAGTAATAACAACTGGAACAACATCACCCATTCGTTCTTTTGTTGCATCATTAAACTGTGTACAAAATTGAGGCATATTAATTCCTAATGAAGCTAATTCTGGACCCGGTTTTGCTTGTCCTGCTTGAAATTCTAATTTTGCAATTCTTGTAATTCTTGCCACGAGCAATTTCCTCCTTTTAATTAAATTCTCGCTGTGGTCCAAACGTAATGTTACCATTACTACCACATTTAAGCATATTCTAAATAATAGAATAAATGCCTAATTAATTATAACAATAAAAAAATAAAAAACAACTTTATTTTATTCAAGAATACTACATGTTGAAGCAATTGTACTAGTAATTCCAGCTGAAATAGCGCTAAGAAAGGCAAGGGGGGAAATAATAAGGAAAGACCCGCTGAAATTCCTAAAACACTAGCAGTTAAAAACCCATAATTACTACAATCTGTTAACACATTAAAATTGTTATTAGAATGCGAACGATTACGTATTAAATCTAAATTATCTTGATATTTTTTTATTTGTTGTTTTAATTGATTAATTTCTTGCTCAATATCTGATTTTCAATAATAAATTTTTTTTAACTGCAATTGAATTTTAATTATGTTAATAATATTAGTAAACTCTCGTAAATAAGTTTTTAAAGTTTCGATAGTATTAAACACTCAAATAATTTCAGCATTATAATCAAGCTTAGGAATAACTGTATCAATTAAGAATTTAACATTATCTGAAAATTGTCTAAAATCATTTACTCAATTTTGTATTTCTTGATTTTCTAAAATTGTCTTTATTTTTTGAGATAAATTATCTTCGGTATTAAAAATTACTTTTGCTGTTAAAGCATCCTCATTTTGTCTAGTCGTAAAACTTTTAAATCTAACAAATGCTCAATAATGTTCATTTGAATAATCATAGTTATTTATTGGAATTTCTATCTTTGGCGTCCTGTACGATGAACCGGCAAAAAACAATTCTTGTGAGATTGTTTTTTTATTTTTATATTAAAAACATAAATTTATTTGCATTATTCATCGGATAGTATCTTTAAATTTAGAACTTTTATCATAAAAACAGATGTTATTCTGTTTTCCCTACACAAAATAAATGATATTTTTATAAATTTCCTTTCAATAAAGGTATTATTTGATGAATGATGCAACTCTTAAAACTTAATATTTTGATGCTGAAAGATGAACAACTCATCTATGGCACGAAGCCTTAAAGAAAGTGTGAAAGTGATTGGAGTTACTATCCTATTTATTTCTTTAATTCTCGGCAAGATTAATCACTTGCGAAATGTCAGAGCGCGTGTTTTTTGGCTTGTTTTCATAAAAAGAGTGTTGTTAAACCGAAAAAACAATATCGGACACTAAAAAAACAAGAGGGTTGGAACTCCAAAAGGTTATTTTCTTTTTATAAAGTTGTCTAGGGATGGATGAAGCGTAATTAATAACTGGGTAAATTTGTTTTACTTCCGTTAGGGGATAAACCCTGTTTAAATATAGAATTTTATTATCGCCACCACCCACCCCAAAAGTGAGGTGGATGGCGAATTAAGCTAATTAAATCAAAATATAAA
>NZ_RCOO01000071.1:0-5698 GCF_003987485.1 Spiroplasma endosymbiont of Megaselia nigra | reverse complement strand
GCGATGTTTGTTCAATTTCTTTTACTGTATTTTTTCGAAATTCTGCAGTATATGTTTTAAATTTTTGTTCTTTTCCTGCCATTAAAAAATGCACCTCCTCTAAAAGTTTAGTAAAGTTCTTTTTTAATTTTACTTACTTTTTGGGGTGCAGTCTTAAATTAGAAGTTAATAATTGTTTAGCAATGCATTGAAAAAATGCAAAAGCTTGACGAGGAACATTAAATGATTGAAAAGTAGCAGTCCAAGGTGTTACCAAAACAGACAATAAAAAAGAGTTTCAAAAACCAATGAATATTAAAAGTGATAAAATTATTAAAACAACAATGATGAAAGTTCACGAAGTTCACCCAATTTGAGAAAAAAGATAATTTAATCTTGTTTTTTTATAAAAATAATATATTATTATTTGTAATTACACAATACCAAATGTGAAATTCTTGGTAAAGGAGATAAATAGGAATGAAAAAATTGTTCAGTGTCTTTGCTGCAATTAGCATCTTAGCTGCTCCGGTAACATACACAATTGGATGTAATCCAATCCCTGATTTACCTTATATTTCAGATAATCCAATTTCAGAAAATACTAAGAAAACTATTAATAGTTTTGTTTTGGATGAAAATAGTAAGGTTAACACATTATTTGATTATAATCTTGATGCATGAGTAAAACCAACTTTTTTCCCAAAAGAAAATATTATGAATATTAATATTGAAAACAAAGATATTTTAAAACAAATGCAACTAACTATGTCGCAATTAAAAAAAATTCATAGTGAAGAAAATTTAGCAAAAGATAGTTTAGAATATATGAAAAAAAGTTTACTGTCATCGCAAGATTTAAGAAGTCAGCCGTGACCAACGGTTGTTGAAAAATATAATTGATATTTAGATCAAACAACTAAAAATAAAACAGTAACTGATTTAGAAACTTTAGTATCTTATTATGATAATCCAATTTCAGAAAAATCAGATTTATATGACAAAAAACGTTGATTATATGTTGACCAACTTCGTAGTGAAAATGTAAAAGATTGATTTAAAGATTCTCATTCATGGACTTTAAATCCTACTAGCGCAAATTATAATGAAAACACAAAATTTGATCAAGGAATTTTTTATTATGTTTTACTTAACACTTACTTGCAAAAAGTGCAGACACATTATAATGTTCAATTAAAAAATATTTGAAAAGAATATAACAACAAAAACGATAAAGAAAGCATTCAAAATATTATTAGTCATGATATTGCAGGAATCACTTTAACTTTTACGGTCTGAGATCCTGAAAAATGAACCAAATATTTTGTTGATGGCCATCCTGTTGTTAATAGTAACGAAAATATTTTTGAAAACTTACCAATTTTACCAATTAAACAAAAAATTGGAGTTAAATTAGTTGTTGCAAATATCTATGGAACAGTTTCTAGTTATTTAATCGGAAGTTTTGTAATTTCTAATTTATTAGGAATTGAATAAATGCGGTTTACCATTTTTTCTAAAAAGAAATAAAATATGATAAAATATAATTGTCCGCAAGGACAGTTTTCTACGTTTATTATAACGTTAAGGTGTGTTTGGGGTTATTAACCGCTATATAAATCAGTAACTCTACACCCAAGCACTTAAAGCGGTTCAGAGTTATTTTTAAAATAAAGTAAAGGCTAACAATTGAATGTTAGTTTTTTAATTTGAAAAAAATGAATTATCCGATAAAATTTATAAAGAGATTAGTGAGGTTTTGATGGTGCAGAAAAAAGTTATTTTAATTGTTGGTCCAACAGGAAGTGGTAAAACTGATTTATCAATTAAGATGGCTCAGCGTTTTAATGGGGAATGTATTAATGCTGATGCTACTCAAATTTTTAATGGGTTAAATCTTGCAACAAATAAAATAACACCATCTGAACAAGTTGGTATTCCACACCATTTATTATCAACAATTGATTTAAAGGAGAATTATTCCATTAAGATGTATCAACAAGAAGGGCAAAAAATATTAGTTCAATTATGAACTAAAAATAACCTTCCAATTGTAGTTGGTGGTAGTGGGTTGTATATTAATGCACTATTAAAAAATTATAAATTTTCTGATCAGGGTCGTGATTTATTAAAGACAAAAGAATATGAACATATTTCTAATTATGCTTTGTGAGAAAAATTAGCAGCAATTGATCCGCAAGAGAGTAATAAAGTTCATCCTAATAATCGAAAACGTGTTTGGCGGGCATTAGAATACTATTTCCAAACCGGAACATTAAAATCAGTTAATGATCATCACCGTAATGAATGATATATTGAACCATATATTATTGGGTTATTACCAGATAAAACAGAACTGCATCAATATTTATCTGAACGGGTATTACGATTAACAGAGCGGGGTTTATTTGCTGAAGTTGAAGCAGCATATAAATATTGCAATTATGATTCAGCAAAACAAAGTATGAAAATTATTGGCTGTCCAGAGATTATTCGTTATTTAAAAGGCGAGCTTTCATATGATGCAACATTAGCAACAATGGTTCAAGCTAATAAAATTTATGCTAAAAAACAAATAACATGATTTAAATATCAATTAACAAATGTTCATTGATATTCATTTTCTTATTCACAGTTTGATGATCTTTGTCAACAAATTATGGTTGAATTTAAAAATAGTAATTATTTAAAATCATAATTTATTTTTAATAACATTTTCTAAAAAACAATTTTAATTGTTTTTTTCTTTTTTAAAGATTAAATAACTCCTAAAATATTTAAATTTTGTTATAATATAATATGTCCAAATATAAAAATGATTTAAGAATTAAAGAAAAAATTTAAAGTAGGTTTCTTTACTTATCAAGATAAATTTATATAACTTAATTAATAAATTTTTTAATATAAGGAGAATTAGTGCAAGAAATATTTTAATATACTAAAAGTATCTTCTAATTTTATAATAAGTTATTGAAGCAAAAAATAAAGAGGGTTACTTTTAATTGACAAAGTAGTTTTAAAACAATTAGAAGTATTAAGCTAGGAAAAACAAAGATAACATTGTTAGTAGATAAAAATTATTTATAATGTAATGACAATAGTGATTATTTTTAAGGGCACAAAATTAACATAACGAGAAAAGGATACGTAATGAAATTTATTGATGTTGCAACAATTAAATTATTTGCAGGAAAAGGCGGTGATGGTGCCGTTGCTTTTCATCGTGAATTATATGTGCCAAAAGGTGGTCCTTCGGGTGGCGATGGTGGTAATGGTGGTAGCATTATTTTTGTTGGCGATGAAGGGATGAATACATTACTTGATTTAAAATATCAGAGAGAAATTAAAGCAGCCGATGGTCAAAATGGAAGCATTAAAAATATGCATGGTAAAAATGCTATTAATAAGTATATTAAAGTTCCGTTAGGTACATTAATTTATAATAATCAAACAAATGAAATTATTGGTGATATTACTACTCATCAGCAAGAAGTTGTCTTAGCAAAAGGTGGCCAGGGTGGCCGTGGTAATGCTCGCTTTGCAAATTCTAAAAATAAAGCACCGACTATCTTTGAAGCTGGTGATTTAGGGGAGACATTAGAGATTCGTTGTGAATTAAAAGTTTTAGCTGATGTTGGTCTAGTTGGTTTACCGAATGCTGGTAAATCAACTTTATTAGCAAAAATTTCAAAAGCTAAACCACAAATAGCTGATTATCCATTTACTACCTTAACCCCGCAATTAGGAGTGGTTCAAGATCAAAAACATCATAGTTTTGTTGTTGCAGATTTACCAGGGTTAATTGCTGGCGCAGCAGCAGGTAAGGGACTAGGACATGATTTTTTACGCCATATTGAACGTTGTAAATTGATTGTCCATGTCTTAGATATGTCAGGGAATTATGGAACAGAAGATGTTTACAAAAATTATTTAAATGTTAAAACAGAATTAAAAAAATATAATTATAAATTAGAATTACGACCAGAAATTATTGTAGCAAATAAAATGGATCTTGAGATTGCAGCAAAAAATTTAATTAAATTTAAGACGCAAATTCCAACTGCAGAAATTATTGAAGTTAGTGGTTTAATGAATCAAAATTTGTCATTGTTAATAAATCAAATTGGGGCAGCTTTGACAAAAATTAAGGATAATAAAGCGTTATGGCAATTAGATGAAATAACATCAACGGAAGAAGATTATAAAGTATATAAGTATACCACACCAATTGAACAAGAGGTGGAAGTTGTTAATCTTGGCAATGGTGTTTGAAAAGTAGCGGGGGCAGCAGTTTATCAAGCTTATCATAAAACACCAATTACAACTTATGATAATCTATTATTATTTAATAAAAAATTACAAGATTTAAAAGTTTTTGAAATATTACGAGCAAAAGGAGCAAAAGCAGGAGATATTGTTCGCATTTTTGATTACGAATTAGAATGGGATGGATAATGATGAAAGAATTAAAACAATATTTGAGTTATTTAGTAAAATGAATTAAATCAGAAGTAACAAAATCCAAATGCGAGGGGGTTATTGTTGGTTTATCTGGCGGAATTGATTCAGCTGTTGTTAGTTTATTAGCAAAACAAGCTTTTCCTAATCATCATTTAGCAGTTATCATGCCCTGTCATTCTGATTATTTTGATCAAGAATGTGCACAATTATTAATTAATAATCATCAATTAAATTATCATCTTGTTGATTTAACAGCAACATATGATAATTTAATTGCAACATTAGCTTTACCACCACATCAATTAGCATTCGCTAATATTAAACCACGGTTACGAATGACGACTCTATATGCTTTAGCACAAAGCCATAATTATATGGTTTTGGGTACAGATAATGCTGATGAATGACATGTTGGATATTTTACTAAATATGGTGATGGTGCTGCTGATTTAGTTCCTATTATTCATTTACTAAAATCTGAAGTTCAGCAAGCAGCACAACTATTAGGTGTGCCATCACAAATTATTTCACGTCCACCAACAGCGGGATTATGGACTAATCAAACTGACGAAAAAGAATTAGGATTTACCTATCAAAAATTAGATTATTATTTACAAGGAAAATCGGTTCCAGCAGCTATTGCACAACGAATTAAACAATTACATCAAAGTTCTGAACATAAACGACGATTACCTAAAGGACCACCCAATATTTTTAGTTCGTTAATTTCTGTTAGCAAAAATTAAAATTGTTTTGCAATTAGTATTGTAAAACTTTTTTTAATTAGAATTAATGTCTTTATCTTTTAGTAATTTCAAAGAAAGAACATTTTTTTGAAGTTAAGTTTTAGAATTTCCAAAGTTATATATTTCAATTATTACATTATGTCTTTGAACAATTATAATATTTATTTTAAGTAAACTTATATTTAAATGAGAAATTGGAATTAACTAATGTAGATAATTTAGTTTTTTTAAATTTAAATATTACTAATAAATAATGTTAAGATATTTTTAAAACATAGAATATTAGATTATTTTTTATTACAAAAGTAATTTATTGGAAGGAATATTTTATTTATGAGTGGGCATACATTGAGCTGAAAAAATTAAATATAAGTTCAGTTACGATAGCAAAAATTGCTTTGATTGCCAATCCGGATGCTGATTATCAGGAATTAAATCGAGATGCTAATTTAATCAAGGAAGTAAGAAAAGCAATTGATACAACATTTTCAATTAATGTAACAGTTGCTGAT
>NZ_RCOO01000323.1:0-713 GCF_003987485.1 Spiroplasma endosymbiont of Megaselia nigra | reverse complement strand
AAACATGCACTATTAACACCTATTTGGTCATATATAATAGCTATTGTTTGTGTAAAACTACGCCTTGTTTGCAACATCCCTTGACTTTTTAAATCTCCTCTGCTATCTTTTCCTGAGGATCAAATTCTATAAATATAGTTTTCTTTATCAAAATTAGGAATATTATATCCGGTTTGACCTGCTCTAAAATTGCTAGTATCAACAACTTCTCAATCTGGTACATCTGGTACAATAATTAATTTTTTTAATTCATCTAAAATTTCCTTTTTTAATTTTTCAAGTTTATCATCTTTAATTTTTTCTATCACAATATTATTTAGTAATGCATCAACTTCTAACTGGGTATAATATGCTTCTAAATCTATCATAGTTAAATCAATACCTTCTTCTTGAAAAGTACGAAACATTTTCTTTAAAGTTGTTAAATTAGCCAATGATTTTGCATAAGTAGGCAATAGACCTTGTCATGTTGCCATAGGGTCATTTTGTGAAGAATAATTAATATTACCAACACTCATATTTGCCGAAGTAAAAAACTCAATTGGAATGCGATTAAATGTTCAATGCTCAATCGTAATAAACACCATATTAATACAAATTTTCTTTAATAACGGGTCTTTAAATGTTTCAAACTTTAATTTTGAAAATGGATAGTTTAAGTAAGAATTAATCATATTTTGGGCTCTTAAAGCAAAAGTTTTAAATCATAATTC
>NZ_RCOO01000070.1:0-5825 GCF_003987485.1 Spiroplasma endosymbiont of Megaselia nigra | reverse complement strand
GCCGGACGAGCAAAAAGACACACAAGAATCAGAACAGCAAAGAAAATTGTTCAATTCATCTTATTTTTCTCCTTTTTGTTTTGCTTCTCATTCTTCATCATCTTTTTTCATTTGAGCAATATCTTTTTCGGTTTTTGCCACAAAGGCTTTTTCTTTTTTCTGGCGGATTGGTTTTAAAATAAACGGATCAACCACAAACCGTTTAAACAACCAACCAAGAAGAGCAAGACCCGCCAGCGAACCAAGCACAATTCCAAAGATAGTCCAGATACCCAAACCAGTTTTCTTGTTATTGGCGGGTGTGTTGCTGTCTTTGATTGGCAAAGTAAATTGCTCTGCTGAGGCATTATTGTATTTAACAGTAATGTTTACTTTGGCATTTGGTTTAAACTCACTTTGGTTTAATTCAAACGAAACTTTGTTTACATCATAATTGCTGGTATTTACCGCAGGAATTTTGATACTGCTTGGAATTTGGGTTTTTAGCTGTTCTATAACTTGCTCTTTTGTCAACGGTTCGGTTGATGACAATTTCCCATTGATTTTAAACCAGTCGGTAAGAAAATTGGCAAATTGACTATCACTAGCTAGTTGCTGTCAGTTTTTGCTCTCTGCAAACAATTTATTTAGTTGACTAGCAGAATAACCACGGATATTGTCGTGTCCATTTGCTTTCGCTCAGATTTCAAATTGTTTGCCTTTATCCGTATCAAAATAATTTGCTATTTTTTTGTCCTTTGCAATTTGTAAATAAACATTGTTGGTATGTCCTAAGTTGTCTGACAGTTCAACAACATATTTACCATCGTTTGTTGATAACTGCGACCCATCAAGTTTAATCCCCTTTGATCGGTCAATCATGCTTGATTGTGATGTTTTATTTCATTTATCATCACAACCATAGACAACACCAGTTATCAAACTGCTTGTGGTTGGTTTAACCATTGTGATAACACTTTCGCTATTTGCATAGTGGAATGTGTTAACTGGATTTGTGATATTGCTTATATCAATTTGACCAAGATAATCTTTTATTACCGTTGCGGTTGATGGTGTTGGTGTTACATCAATTTTCAAATCAACCACTGTTGATGGAACAACATTATAAGTTACATCAACCGAACCTTTGTAACTTTTACTATCATCGCGCGCTTTTAAAATTGCCGAGTGATTATCTTTTTTTGTTATTTCAATTTGTGAAAAATCATCAATGACATTGCCGTTTTTCTGATTAACAGCAGTGAAAATAGTGTCATCATTGTTATCAATGATATTACCTAAATCAGTGGTTTTTATTAAATCACTTAGATTTTGTTGCACTGGTGTTGGTGTCGGGTCTATTTTCGCCTGCATCGAAACAATAATTTCACTCGTATATTGTTTACCATCCAAAGTAAAAATTACTTGTAAATTATGGTCTTTCTCGCTAGTCTCGGGTTTAACATTGATAGTCCAGTGTTTATTTGTTTGTCCTTGTTGGACATTATCAAAGACAACTTTATCAATATTGGGGTTGGCAATATCAATGTTTAACTCCCCATCAACACTAAGCAAATCGGGGCGAGTCCAAGTTTGTGTTTTTGTGCTATCAACCAAAATAAACTTACTTTGTTGTTTTACTCAATCTAAAACTGTTGTTGTAAATTTAACACCACTATTTGCCACAACAAAAATATTATCTTTACTATCAACTGCAATTGAGTTAATTTTATTATTTATCCCCTCTATTTTTGTTGGTGTTGTAGAACCTTTTTTCAAAACAAACGCACCCTCACTTGTGCCAATATAAATATTGTCGTTGCTATCAACCGCAACGGAATTAACTGTTTTATCAATATCAGTAATTTTGGTTGCGGTGTCTGCACCATCAACCAACTTATACGCACCATTGCTTGTACCAAAATAAATGTTATTTTTACTATCAATAGATACATTTCAAACATTACCATTATTTTCTTTTAAATTTAAAATTAAACTAATTACTCCACTCATTAATTTTAATAATTGATTCTTCCCATAAGTGGTTTGTTTTGCAATATAGATGTTGTCCTTACTATCAATGGCAAGAGAAACAACATTATCAATATCATTTATTTTAGTTGCAATTATTTCATTTTTATTTATTTTGTAAATACCGCCGACAATCCCGCTGTAAGCAGAAATATAAATATTGTCGTTGCTATCAACCGCAAGGGAATAAATATAAATAAATCTTTCACTTAAATCAATTTTTGTTGGTGTTGTTTCACCTTGTTTTAACACAAATGCACCTTTGTCTGTACCAAAATAAACGTTATTGTTACTATCAACTGCAATTGATGTAATATTTCCTTTTATATATTTAATTTCTTTTAATGGTAGATAGGCATTGTTTGAGTTAGAAACCCCAACACCACGTTTTGCGCGAGTTAGCAGTGTATTTGCTAACAAAGGCGCGGGAACGCTCGCTGTCAAAGTTGCTATTGTTAATAAACTGATTAATTTTTTCATTTCCTGTATTCCTTTCTAAATAAAAAAGAGAATAGCACCATCGCACTATTCCCACAAGCAATTTATAACATATTTCACAAGCGTATCACAAAAATACCCAAGTAAAATATGTTAAAATTGTCTGTGGAAACACTAGCAAGAACTAGCGTTTCCACGATACTAAATTGTTTACTAGACAATTTAGTATCACCAAATTTTAATTTGTTTTATTTAGTTCTTTTTTTATTATACACTAGATACATTTTTGTATCTAGTGTTTTTGTTAATATGAGATAAAAATGTAAAGGTTGATATTTAATGCATTTGATAAAAGTAGGATTGGACTACCTACCAAAGATATAAAATATCTTGGTAACAAAATTATAACACAAAGTTATTATTTACCGCAGTTTTTGTCCCCTGTGTTAATCGTAAATCATTCATCATCGATTTTTTGAATAACAAAACTACAATTCAAACATTTTTGTAAATCAACATCAACAACCATTAAATTATGATTGATAGTGTCTTTGTTTTCTACTTTTTTCATTATTATTTGATTTCCTTGATGAGTTCTTCGTATGCTTGTTTCTGTCGCCAATAATATACATTTTCTCATATATTAGAAAGCTTATTCTCGGTTTTAATAAATGATTTTGAATTAGTTATTACACTTTGTAATAAATTATTATTTAATTCTTCGTTTTCTAATAACTTATAAATTTCAATAGTATCTTCATCTTCTTTAACATTGTTAAAAACTATTTTTAAACTTGGAACATTAATATTTTCTTGTCTACAAATATGATTTAAAGTATTTTTCAAATCTAATACCCCTTTAAATGCACCTAAACCATTATTAATTGGCATAATAATTAAATCAGATATTATCAAAAAATTAAGTGCTAACTCTAAAACTGTTGGTGGATAGTCAATCAACACATAATCGTACTTTAAAAAAATATTATTAAAACTATCAAATATATTTTTTCCTATTTTATATATTTTATCCTTTGAATATAAATTATTTAAAATAGCAGAAGATTTTGTTAATTCTTCTCCGCCAATAACAATGTCAATGTTTTTATATTTTGTTGATTGAATAATGTTATTTATTCCAACATTAAAACCACCAAACAATTTTAATAAAGTAATATCTTTTACAATTTTATTTGTATAAAATTGGACTGATAAAGTTGCTTGTGGGTCAAGGTCAATTAATAAGACCTTTGCTCCATCAAGAGCAAATTTATAAGCAACATTTTTGCAAAGGGTCGTTTTGCCAACACCACCTTTTTTATTACAAAAACTAATCATCTTCATTATTGTTGTTTTCCTTTCCATAACGCTCTTCTAAAATAATTGTCATTAAAGTAGTATAACTCCACCTTTTTTCTTCAGCTTCTTCTCTAAATTTATTTACTAAATATTTAGAACAAAAAGTATTGGGTATCATATCTTTGCTTGTTCTTTTTTTAAATTCTTTTGTATTAGAAAAACTTGAAAGTTCTTTTATTCCATTTTTTTCAAGAAATGTATTTAATTTTGCCATAATATTTCTCCTTTTTTTCATATATATTTTATCATTATTTGTTTTACATTTTAAAAATAAAACAAATAAAAAATGTTTTATTTTTAAAATAATGATAAAAGTACCTTATTTGTTTTACATTTTAAAAATAAAACAAATAAAAAATGTTTTATTTTTAAAATGTAAATAAGTAAAAAATGAAATAAATAAATATTTTATATTTTTATTGCCATTTTACCCGCGAAAATAACTTTCAGTGCGCCACAATCAACGATAGGAAAACAAGCAACAAAAAACCCTTATAAAATAAGGGTTTTATAAAAATTAAAAATCTTGATTTTTAATATAAATTTAAACAGTTGCGTTTTATATAAAGTCGTGCACGGACATACTTTATATTTTAAAATGATTACTTCAACTACTTTTATTTTACATATTGATTTTATATTATAGTTTAATTTAAATATATTTATTAAAATATTTTAGCACTCTAATATGTTGATTGACAAAATGTTATTACAATTTTATAATTTAAATAGGTTGATATAAACAACCTATAATCAATTTTATTATATAAATTTTTGTGATAAGGAGGATTATAAAAAAAATGTCAAATTTAATTAAAGAAATAATTATTACCAGAACTGGTGAAATACATAAATACAGCTACAAATAATAAAATTGAATATTAATCTAATTTTTTAAAACAATTTATTTTATATATTTAAAAGGATTGATTATATATGACAATTAAAAATAATTTAACAAATTATGATAAAAATATTAATCGTAGATTAAATACTATTGATGATATCTTTTCTAATTTCTTTGAAGATTTTAATAAATTAACACATCCAATTTATGAAAATAAATCAGTTTCACCAAAAATAGATTTTTATGAAAATGATACCGAGTATTGTTTAAATGCAGAATTGCCTGGTATTTTACAAGAAAATATTGATTTAAAAATCAATAACAACATCTTAACAATACAAACAAAAACAGAAGAAAAGAAAGAAGAAACAAAAAATAATTATCATATTCAAGAAAGATATTTTGGTTCATTCTACCGTTCAATAGGATTACCAAATAATATCAATGAAAATAAAATTTCTGCTTCGTTCGATAATGGAATTTTAAGTATTAAAATTCCAAAACAAGAAGAAACAAAAACTAAAAAAATTATGATTAAAAATCAAAAAGAAAATTAATAAAAAGAGCAAAAGCTCTTTTTATTTTATTATGTATCAACTTTATTACCTATTTTTGATTAATTTGGATTATTCTGGGCTCGCGGTGATTTTTTAAACTTTATGGAAATTACTTAAAGTTTAAAAAAACTTTTGTCACGCTTTGCAAAGTACTTGGGAAAAATTCTAAGCGTTAAGCGAAGAATTTTATAAAGGTTCCCAAATTTGTTTGAAAGAACCTCAAAATATTTTTTAACTTATAAGTCATTTTATCATAAAAATTATTAAAAATCAACCGCTCGCCCAAAAATGAAATCTAACAAATATTACTCTTTATTGTTTCATATTTCGTAGGTGTTTAGTTCTTGTCAAGCATAGTTATTGAATTGTTCCATCAGTTTTGTAAACAATTAAGTCGGGGTAGGCGTTGAGATTACCGTTTTCCATTTTTAACTCCCGCTCGGTTTGATAGTGCTCGATGTCGGTTTGCCTACAAAGTCATTTAATCAACATATCTTGGTGGGGAAGTTCATAGCAATTTATCTTAATTGCTTTTTTTATGGTCTCGCCCAACAAAAGTATTACCTTTATGATAAAGATAATAAATATTTTTTCTTGTATGCTGGTCTATTTTA
>NZ_RCOO01000322.1:0-724 GCF_003987485.1 Spiroplasma endosymbiont of Megaselia nigra | reverse complement strand
ATGAAGAAATAATGCGTAGTAAATATGAACAAATTAAATATATTGAAAAATGAAATATGAAAATTATTATTCATTATTCTAGTTGAAGACTTAATTATGAATTACCACAAGATAAAGTTAATGAACAATTAAGATTAGAACAATTAGATATTGAAAGAGCAAGAGTATGAAGTTGAGGACTGCCTGGGAATACTAGTGGTTCAATTTTTGCAAGATATATTGATATTATGCAAGCAACAGATATTATTCAACCAACTAAATTATTAGGTGGTGTTGACTTAGCAAACTCTACTAGTCCCAAAGGACATACAACAGCATCGAGCTTTTGAATATATAATTCATTTGATAAAAAAGCCTATAAAGTTGCTGAATATACACACTCAAATGCTACGCAACAATTTAAAGGACCATTAGAACAAGTTAAAGATATTTTAGAGTTTTACAACAATCAATTAAACCAATATTTTAATTTAATACAACAAGGAATATCAATTAATGTTGATGATAGTGCTTATGCAACATTAGAAAGTTTAAATAGAGAAAAATATAATTATTCTTTTGGTCAATATATGCATTTTAAACCAGCACAAAAGCAGAAGTTTAAAATAAAACATCGTGTAGAAGCATTTACAATGTTAATAAATACTAATCAATTAAAATGATTATGAGAAAAATGTCCTGTAAGTAAAACCCAATATGAATTAATACAATGAGAAGATAAACC
>NZ_RCOO01000069.1:0-6047 GCF_003987485.1 Spiroplasma endosymbiont of Megaselia nigra | reverse complement strand
GCAAATTTGTTGTTGCTTATTAATTTTCATTACCATTCCTTTCTTTGATATTATTTTTTTATTTATTAGCCAAATTAATTAATTGAAACAGAGAAAGGACAACACCTTAAGGGGAGAAAAACAGGTATACTTTGTAAAAATTCCTAAGATATTTAATAAATATATGTAACACAACTTGAAGTTAATAAAAAAAGTTGTGATAAAAAGTTTCTATTTTAAGAATTTAAGATGCTGTCCTTTCTCTGAATCAATTAATAATTATCGGTTTAAAAATAAAAAAACAACCCTTTTTATTTAACAAGAGTTGTTTTTTGGAGCTTCATCGTACACGATGCCTATCCAATAATTTTTTTATAATTCTTTTCTTTTAATTTCACAGCATAATAAAAAGAGTTATAAATCATATAACTCTTCATTAATTTATTAATTAATTTAAATAAAACAATCAAAACCATGATATAAAGTATCTTCTCTTTCTTTAAAAATATCTTTAATATCATATTTTTTTCGATACTCTTCAATTCTTCCCGTTTCAATAGCTTTAATTGCTTCACAAGCTAATTTATGCGAATTACATAATGTCATTTGAGGAACATCACCATTATTTAATGGTTCATAATATAATGCTCCTGTAATCATTTCGTTTAAACCAAAACCAGGATATTCTCCTTTTAAAATTCCTTGATGTAAACGAAAGTCAGAAATAATTGGGAATAAATATTTATTTTTATTATGAATTGCTTGTTCAACTACTAAACCAAATTCCATATGAGTTCCTGAATCTCAACCATCTAATTCTAAAATAACATAATCTGCTTCAGTTAAACCAACATAATCTAATTCAAAAATTGCTTTATTTGTAGGACGTTCTTTTTGATTTGTTTCAAAATCAACTGGATTTCCAATAATAAAGTCTGGAAACATTTCACGCAACATATCTCCTTCACGTTTTCTTGTGTTTCATTGGGCCTCAGTAAACATACTACCCGCATTGTAAATTACTTTTTTATTATCTCTCATATTATTTTTTCTCCCTTATTGATTAATTATTGTTTCAAATGTTTTAAATTTTTCCATATCAAGACCTGTACTATTAATATCACCAGTGATAAAAGCACCGACAGCAATTAAATCATATCCTAAGTTTTTTGCTTCTTCGTAATTTGTTAAATTAATTCCTCCTGAAGCCATATAAACTTTTGTTGGAAAAAATGTTTTAATTGTTTGAATAAAATTTAATTTAAATGCTGTTGCTGGGAAAATTTTAATAATTTCTCATTTAGCATTAACAATATTATTAACTTCTTGTAGTGTCATTGCCCCCGGAATATACAGTAAATTATTTTGATGACAATATTCACTAACTGCTTGGTTAAAAACTGGACCTACTAAAAATTGAGCTCCAGCTGTTGCTGCTTGCATTGCTTGTTCTAATGTTAAAACTGTTCCTGCTCCAACTAAAATTGTTGGATACTTGTTACGAACAAAACTAATTAATTCTGCAACATTAGGAATTGTGAAAGTTAATTCTAAACATTTAACTTTTAAATTAATTAACTGTTCACAAATTTGTTGAGAAACAACATAATTATGATTTCGAATTACATAAAAAGTTTTATACTCTAATAGTTTTTCTAATGTAATAATTATTCTCCTAAATATGCTGTAATTCTATTAATAATAGAAGTTTGATCTAATTGCTTATACTTAATAACAGCATCCGCACTTCCCGATAAACCATAATCATCAACACCTAACATTAAGCCAGTTTTACCAACAAATTTATATCAAACATAATCATTTGAAAATTCAATTGCAATTACTTTTGTTATATTCTTTGGTACAATTTTTTCTCGATACGCTTTTGACTGTTGTTCAAATAATTCAACACAAGGCATTGATACAACACGAATATTTTTCTTAATTGTCTTAGCTGCAACAATTGCTGGTGCTACTTCAGTTCCTGTTGCAATAATAATTGCCTCCAATGGTTTTGTCTCATCTTCAGCAACAACAATATATCCCCCTTTTAACGTTTGTTCTCAACATGTTTCTGATAATTGATATGGGGTATCTTGTCGCGATAAGATTAAAGCTGATGGAGCACTTTTTGCTTCTACGCTTGCTTTCAAACACCCAATTGCTTCTTTAATATCCGCTGGACGAAACACATTTAAATTCGGACAATTTCGTAGCATTGCTAATTGTTCAACTGGCTGATGTGATTTTCCATCAAAACCAACACCGATTGAATCATGTGAAAAAGCAAAAATTACGGGTAAGTTTTGAATACAAGCCATTCGAATACATGGTTTCATATAGTCAGCAAAAATTAAAAATGTTGAATTAAATCCTTTCAAACCTTGGTGTAATTCAACACCAATGCTAATTGTTCCGGCAGCAAATTCACGCACTCCAAAATGAACATTATTATTTTGTGGTGTTGATGTTGTTCATGAACCATTATAACCAATAATTTTGGTTGCAGTTCCCAAATCAGCACTACCTCCAAACATATTATTTAAACACTTTTGTTGATAATATTTAAACACATCACCCATAATAATTCGTGTTCCTGCTTTTTTATCTTTATCAGTTGTTAATAAAGCTTCAAAAGCTTTTAAATCAACCGATGGAATTACAAATAATTCTTCATATTCCTTTGGAAATGTTGCTTTGTAAGCAGTTATTTTTTTCTTTCATTCTTCATATTTTGTTGCTCCTCGTTTAGCAAAAGTGTCTTGTCAATGTTTTTTAACATCATTATCAACATAAAATTGAGGATGATTAAAATCATAAAATGCTTTTACTTGTTCCATCTCCTCGGGAGTAAATGGTGAAGAATGCATAGGTGAACCTTGTTTTGGATGCCCATAACCAATAATTGTTTTACATTCAATTAATGTTGGTTTATCATATTTTTGCGCTTGTTCAATTGCTTTTTGAATTGCTGGTAGATCCTCATCTGCGTTTTCAATTCGAATATAATTTCAATTTTGTGCTTCAAAAAAACGTTGATAATCAATTTTTAAAACAGCATCACATTTTGTATCTAATTGGCAATCATTTGAATCATATAACATAATTAATTTATTTAATTTTCATACCCCAGCTAATTGGATTGCTTCAATTGCTCCGCCTTCTTGCAAATCACCATCGCTACATAAAACATAAGTATAATGGTCAATGATTTTATAATCTGGTTTATTAAATTTAGCTGCTAAATGTTGTTCAGCTAATGCCATTCCAACTCCATAGCCAACTCCTTGTCCTAGGGGACCAGAAGAATTATCCACTCCAGGAGTAACACCATATTCTGGATGAGCTGGCGTTTTTGAATTAATATGACGATAATTTTTTAAATCATCAATTGTTAAATTATAACCAGCTAAATGTAAAATCGCATATTGTAAGGTTGAAGCATGTCCTGGAGATAATACAAAACGATCACGATTAATTCAATCAGGTACTGCCGGATTAGCAATTAAATTATTTAAATAAATTGCTTGCATCAGTGGTGCTGCACTTAATACAATCCCCGGGTGGCCAGTTTTATTATAAATAATAGGATCTAGTCCTAAAATTCTTAAATTACTTAAACTTTTTGTTTCTATATTATTATTTGTGCTTTTCATTTTAATTTCCTCCTTATTAAATTAAAATATTAATAATAATTATTTTTTAAATTAAACAAGGAACTTTATTATCAAGAGGTAATAAATGTTGCATAATAATGCTTATTTTTTCTGAAAAATCATCACTGTCAGCATCAATAACAATAAATTGATAATCATTTTTTAATTCATGATATAAAATTTCATATTGTTCATTTAACTTTTCCCAGTAATAATATGGGGTTTCTAATTCTAATTGACGCCCACGTTGTTTAATTCGTTCAACCGCTTTTTCAGTTGAAACTTTTAAATAAATAATGACATCAAAGCCTAACTTTTTATTCAAAATTGGAACAATAACATTTTGAAAAAAACGATTATAAACTTTAAAATCAATTTCATTCATAATTTTTAATAAGTGGGAAACTCGCACAAAAACAGGGTCTTCTAAAATTGTGCGGTCAAAAACAGTATCCTCTAAATTATCAATGTTGAAAAATTGCTCAATTCTTGTTGTTAACATATAAATTTGCATTTTAAAGGAAAATCCTTCCATATCTTGGTAAAAATCTTTAAAATATGGATTTTCTTCTAATGGTTCTTTAAATAAATTATAGTTTAATTGTTTACATAATTCTTCACTAACTTTTGTTTTTCCTGCTCCAACGGTTCCAAAGACTGCAATTTTCATTTTATTGCTCCTTTCGTTTTTAACCCATTAATTGAACAGCAGTATCTAATGCTAATTCAACCATTGTCATAAAATTATTTTGGCGTTCCAATGCTGTAGTAACTTCTTTAGTTACAAGATGGTCAGAAACTGTTAATAATGTTGCTGCATGTTTTTGCGTAACAATTGCATTAGTAAACAAAGCATATGATTCCATTTCAACAACATCTAACTTATGAGTATGAGCAAAGTCTAATGAATCATCATAACGATAAAAAACATCTGCTGCATGAGCAATTCCCGTGTGAGTTTTAATTTCTTTTGCTTGTGCTACAGTTTCAATTTCATTAAATAATTTTTCACTTGCAGCAATTAAATTACTATCAATATTAGCTGCAATTTTTGCATAATTACTTTCGCCAAATGCTTCACGAACATTAAAGATATCATAAACTTTAATATTTGGATTATAACTTCCAGCTGAACCAATTCTAATAATATAATCAACATCATAAAACTTAAATAATTCGTATGAATAAATTCCAATACTTGGACAACCCATTCCACTTCCAGCAATTGTTACCTCAATGTTTTTATATTTGCCAGTATACATTAACATATTTCGAACTTCATTTACTAATTTTAAATTTGTTAAATATTTCTCAGCAACGGTTTTTGCCCGTAATGGGTCTCCCGGCATTAAAACAACTTTTGCAATTTCTTCTTTTTTAGCATTAATATGTGGTGTCATTTTTTTATTCCTCTCTTTTCCGCTTAATTTAATTACCAATAAATACCTATCAATGCTATTTTTATTTAAAAAGTAAGGATATTTAAGCAACAAGAAAAAGAATATTGTTGCATATCCACATAAATGATGTTTAATTTCTACGATTATTTTAATTAATAATTTAAGACAATAGCAAAAATAAAACCATTTTAAATCAAATGCTATTAAACTTAATTATTAATTAATTTTATTATTTATTATCTTTTAAATAATACCTTTTGATAGGATTACTGATTTAAATTAACAACTAAAAAACGCTTTTTGACGTCTTTCAAATTATTATTTAATAGTTTTCACTAATAAATAATTAATCATCTAACCCCAGAGATAATAACTATAAGTGCAGCATTGATATTTTACCAATGTTTTTTTAGATCGGTCTACTGGCTTAGTTTCACTTTACTCACTATTCCTTCTCAAGAAATATTTTCTCAATGGAATGATGTTAGCTTTCATCCACTTTACAGTTGCTGGGACAGCCTAGGATTCACACCTAATTACCGTAACATCCAAAATTGCTTTTTAAAGTTGTTAAAATAATAATATAAAGTTTACTTTTAAAATGCAAGTTAAAATTAACAAATTATTTACCAACTAAAAACAAATTAGGAAAAAAGTTGATATTTTTATAATTAAAAATGAAACTATTGTTAGAAAAATCTATAAGCATATAATAAAAATTGTAAATAATATTTATGGACCTTATTAAGTATTTTTACTCCTTTCAAACCCAATATAGAATCAAAAAATAGTCAGCAATCTAGCCCACCATAAAAAATAATAGATAACATAATAAATCAAATAATAAGCAATCAATAACAAATAGTTATTTATTGGTCGCATGTAAAAAATTGGGGTTTTGAAAAAAACTCAGAAATTGAATAAGAATAATAAATTAAACCATTTACTAAAATGGTTTTTTTATTTGTAAAACCAAAATTATTAATTGATTCAGAGAAAGGGCAGTATCTTA
>NZ_RCOO01000068.1:0-6214 GCF_003987485.1 Spiroplasma endosymbiont of Megaselia nigra | reverse complement strand
AAAATTAGGTGTAATAACTGCTAATAACTTAGAAGATGTTGTAAGACAAGTTACAGGTAAAAAGATTTTATCTGATAAATTAATATTTGATTTTACAAAGCAGGCTAATAATGAAACTTTATTATATACAATTGGAAAATTAGCCCGAAATGATTTTTATAAAGGTTTTAAAGTTTCTAATTTAGAAACAATTAATAATTTATTAAAAATTGAGAAAAATATTCAAAAAATAAGTGATAATTATAAACTTGCACTAGTTCAAGATTTAGATTGGAATAATACATTTGATTTAACTATCCAAAAAAATAATTTAAAATGAATATTTTGGCATAAGGATATTCAATATTTTAAATCAGTATATCGTTGAAATTTATTAGATACACAAGAACCTAATTTAATTCTTGATGAGAATAATAATATAAAAGTTAATGGTGAATAAAAAAAAATAGTTATAAAAACCTATTTTTCTTTTAACCTAATATATGCACCTGCAATAGTATTAATTTCAAAATGTCCATTTGAATTCATACTAGTTAAATTACTGGCACCAATACCTCATAATTCATAATTAACTTTCATTTTTAATTTAACACCTTGATTGTAAAATGAAATTTGTGTTTTAAAATTATAACCCGCTAGTTTACCTCATGGATATGCTTCTTCTTCTAAATTAACAAACACACTATATCCACTTTCATTAATATTTTCAATTTTAATAATATGTTTTACTCCTAAGGATTTATTAATTCATTGAATAACCTCTTTACCATCAACAGTAGCTCATATTCTTACTTTTCCATCATTACCAAATTCAAATTCATCATAATTATCTTGAACTTGTTTTCATTCAGTCGCACCAAATTGAGAAAAATCAAATAATAAAATATCTTGTGAATATGTTTTATTATCAGGTGTAGCTCCCGATGGATTTCCTTTTGATAACATATCTAATTTACTATCTGCTTTATTTAATATAATTTGTACTGGATAAAAGTTAATACTTGGTGGTGGGTCTGGTAATTTAACAGGTCATTCGTGAACTATATCATCATCAATATATTGGTCTAAATAACTAAGTGAATAAAGAGTTAATCAATCTCGTACTGAATTATTATATAAAGATGTCGTTTGTAAACTAACAAAATAACTCATAATTGAATATGGATCATATAAATCAATATCATCAGAAAACATATAAATACGACATGCGGTTTTACCTAAATTATAAAAATCAATAGCATCAATTATGTATCTACCACCGCCAACAATATCAGTTAATAAATTTTTTCCTGTTTCCATTGTTGGTAATGATACACTTTCTTCATTAATTAAATAAATACTATCTTCATCATTAAATGATTGTGGTATCATAACACTACTAATTCAAGCATATTTATCAATCTCTGTTTTTTGACTTTTAGATCATTTTGAAACTTGTATTTTATCAGTTAAAGTAAATGCTCAACTTGTATTACTTGCACTAGCACCAATAATATCATTTACCTCATATTGGGTATTATATCTAAAAGCATCTAAGGGTATATTACCCTGATTTTTTGCTTGTGGACTAGTGCTATCTTCAACAATAGGTCAATAACTTTCATCATAAAATGTATAGTTTGCTTTACCTATAAATAAAGGAATTCCTGTCTTAATATTTGGATATAAATTATTAGTATTTTTATCTATTGTTTTTCAATAAATCGGGATTCCTAAACTTATTGCATTTAAAAATTTACCAACAATAGGAATATTTCTTTGAGTTCGTGCAATACTTTCTGTTATATCTATTGGCAAACTAATAATATGATTAACCATAACACTAAATAAATTTAACATATCTTTTAATTGACCACGATTTTTACTTGGATTAATAATGTTATGTCCAATATCAACATTATATTTAAAATAACCATTTGCTCGTACATCAAAATCTTTAATAACACTATTACCTTTATAATTTAAGGCAACATCTTTAACAGTTAAATTATTAGGATTAGTTGCTCGGGTTAATTTTCTATCTGTATTTAAATAACCTTCATAATTTTTTTTAATTTCTTGGTTAGATTGTGCTTGTTTTCTTTTTAATCAGTTATCATATTGACCATTGATAGCAGGAATCCCATTAGTTAAATAATAAGTTGTTAATGGTTTTGATGATTTTGTTAAACTATCAGCAATTGGCATTTTTAAATTATCAATAAATAATCTTCGTTGAGGATATACTTTTTCATTTCATTGTCCTAAATTTTCAATAGGGCGACCAAAAATAACTGGTGCAGTAAATCCATTATTACCTAATAAAGTTAATTGAATACTTTTAATTCCATTATCCCCAGTAAATTTTTCATTAATTTCATAATCTTTTGGAATACATAATTCATCTCATATTATTTTAGGTATTACATAACCTTCACCTGGTGCTGAAAATTGTACGAATTGTTGAATAGTTTGCCTAGTAGTATTAATATAATCTTTAACATAACTAAAAGTAATATTTCAATATACTAATTCATTTAAATCATTATATTTTGGTTGAGCATTTGATATAAACATTAATAAATTATCATCAACATCTTCTTTATCAGATTGTAAAGGAACTAAATAAAATATTAAAAAATCTTCTCTTTGAAAATTATAAGTAGTTTCAATCGTAATTGTACGATCAAGATATCAAGCATTATATTCACCAAAATATTATTCACCACCTAATTTAGAAAATTCAACAGTATCATTAATATTAACAATATGACATTTATAAGCATCACCTTTAAATTTTCTTTTAATAGCAAAATTATCTAATGCTTTATTAATTTTTTGTAAATTCATAACATAAACATTAAAACCATTTTCATTATTAATTTTTTCTCAAATATCATTAATTGGATAATTATTATCAGGTTCTTCTTTATTAATAAAAACTTGTTTTGTTGCATCTCATAAATAAGTTTTTTCAGTACTAGTAATATATAAATAACTAATTTTATCCGTTAAACTTTTTTTAAAATCATCAATAGAATAAGTAAATCAATCTTTATTATTTTGTAAAAAATCATAATTTAAAATATCAGGGATATGTCTAGATCTAATTTTAATTGCATTTTTTCATTGTGCAATAACTCCCTCTTTACCAGTAAATATTTGAGACATTTGTGTAAAGTTTTGTGGTACTCCATTATTAGGTTGAAAACCTTTATCAGTAATATTTACTAAACCAGTTTTAATGATAAATGGAAAAAAGAAATAATTACTTTTAATATCAATATCTAATTTAGTTAAATCAGATCTAACACTATTATCCATTATTCTTTCATTTAAGTTTTTAAAAATACTATTAATATTAGGTACTTGCATTATTGTATATCTCCTTTAATATCTTCTTCTCTTGTTTGATTTTCTTCTTCATCAATATAACTCATTTCTTGCTATAATTGTTCTTTTTGCTCTGTTTTAATTTCTTCAAACATCATTCGTGCTTTTTTATTTGTCACCTTATCTTGTTTATGAATTGCCTCAATATGAGTAATAGTTCGATTTGCAATTCTTTTATCAATTACATCAGCTTGAGTAATATCATCAACAATATCAATATCTATAAATTCTATTGTATAAGGTCTAACATTATCATTATTTGGATTATCATCATTTAAATTATCTCATTTACCATAATGTCTAAATATATAATCAAATAAACGATATAATTTTGGTAATCTTAATGCTCTTTTATTTTTTGTAGTTTGAATATCATTTTTACCATTCATTAAAGATTGAGTTTTATTAGTATAAGTTTCACCAGCAAAATTATCATAATCATAACCTGAACCATTAAATATCATTTTCATAGAATAGTCACTATCAATAGTTATTTCAGTATAATTTTGTTGAGCATGAATTAAACCAACACCAGTAGTACCAGTCATAGCATATTGTTGAACTGTGCTAGTAATAATAGCATCAGCACTTACTAATTCTTCATCGCCTTTACCATTATCAACAAGTGAATGAGTAGTATCTTTTTGTCCTATAAAATGAGTACGATTAATAATTCTTTCAATTCTTTTATAGTAAATATTGTCTTGGACATCTTTAATTAAATTAAATACAGGTAAGCAATCGGGGGCAGCATCTACTGTTGTTTTTGTACCATGCACTAATTTAGGTAAATTAATAAATTCAACAATAGGTAATATATCAATCCCAGTATCATATTCCATTGTAGAAACTGGTCTTAGTTTGCTTTCTAATTCACCGTAAGTTTGTCAAATTCCAATTTCTAAATCTTTGGCTGTATAATAAGTTATTTTTGCTTTTCTAGGATAAAATTGTACTCTTTGATATCACATATAATCAGATTGAGCAGGTAATATTCACATTTCCGCATATTGTTCTATTTCTGAATATTTAGCAATACGAACATTTGATCCAATTGGAGCAACATCAATCGTTAAATCTCCTGTTTGTGTTTTTAATAAATACATTACACTACGACCATATAAACTATTTGCTAATTAATTTTGATATAATTTAGAATAAACATAATTTTTCTCATATCATTCTTCTATTCAATCTTGTGTATCATCATTATCACAATTAAACATTAACCCCTGTCCAATAGTTAACGGAGCAGATTTTCTATTAGCAATAATTCAAGGAATATCAATATAATATTTTTGTTCTTGTAATATTTTATATTTTCCTGTTTCTAAATAACTTAAATATTCAGGCTTATTAATTAACTCATTAAAATTTATTTCTTGTTTATTATCCATTTTTACACCTCTTTTTGTTATCACCCATTATATAATCACCATAAGGAGAGTGTCAAAAAATGTGAAAATTATTAACATTAATTACTAGTATTTTAGAAAACCCAAAAATAGCATTAAGAATTATAAAATTATTAGAAAAATATGGTAATTCTAAAATAAAAGCAATTTTACAAAGCATTAAAGATATTGAACATCAATTAGCACAAATTCAATATTATTTAAACCCTAATATATTAAGTGATTTATTAGCAAAAATACCTAAAAGTTTAGAAATACAATTATTTAAAGATATTAGTTTTTTAGATAAAAATAAATATAAAGAAATTGTAAAATAATTAACTCCAACAGAGAGTAATTGAACTATCCTATCTAGTAGTTGATGTAAAAAAGGTTTTTTTCAAATAACTAATAAACAAAAATTAATAGGTAATTTAACTATTTTAATTCAAAGTGATAATGATAAACAAAAAAGATGATATGGACCTTATACATATCCAAAGGTACATATTCAAGTATGACAAGCAATGAAATCAGCAACTGGTAAAAATGGAACTGGGGCAGGGTCTGTATTTTGAAATATGTGATTACATGTATGATTACGCAGTGAATTAAGAGAATATGTAAATTGACAAATATATACACAACAAAATAAAGGTGGTGGAGATGTTAAATTAAGAGCAAGTCGTATTAATAAAAACCTATTAGAATTAAATAAAGAAATAAATCGTTATAGTAATAATTTTTACAATACAAAAGATGCTAAATTAAATAATCATAAACAATATATAGATAATAAAAATTGATTAAATCAACAGCGAGAATATGCAACTAATTTAAAAACTGGTTATCAAAAATTACATACTAAAATAATATCAAAACCAAAAACAATAAATATTTATAAAGAACTTAAAAAAGGAATTAATGTAATTAAAAAACCTTTAAACAAAATAAAAAAACCTTTTTTAGAGTGCACCTAATTTATCAAAAATAGCAAAAGTATTGGATAAAAGTCCTAACACAATCAGATTAGAAGTTAATAGACTTAAAGAAGATTACGATCCCGAAAAAGCAAATGATAATTATAAAAAGAAAAGAAAAAAATCTATTAAATATACAACAATTACAAAAAAAGTTGTAAATCATGTAAGGAAAATTTTAAGTAAAAAAAGTTATTCACCAATGTTAATTGTTTTTGAATATGAAAAAAAGTATAATGAAAAGTTTCCATTTTCACATGTGACACTTTACAAATATATTGAATATGGAGTTTTTGATGATGAAAATACTGAAATTAAGAAAAAATTACCATTTAAAGGAAAAAAGTTTAAAACAAAAAAGAGAAAAGATGATCGTGGTCAATTAACAAATATTAGATTTATTGAAGAAGCAGAACATGAAAAAGGGACTTTTGGTTGATTTCAAATGGATTGTATTGTTGGAAAAGA
>NZ_RCOO01000007.1:0-19329 GCF_003987485.1 Spiroplasma endosymbiont of Megaselia nigra | reverse complement strand
TAATAAATGTATATCTAATGGAATTAGAATTTCTATGGGTAAAAATTATCATTGTGCTGATAATATTGTTATTGAAAGTTTTCATTCTTTATTAAAAAAGCAACAATTCATAACAATATTTACTTATCGCATGATGAATATATTAATGATGTTAAAAAATGAAATAAATGATATTCAAGCCGCAAAGAAAAGGATATAATAAATAAAAGTTTATAAACCTTTTTACTAATACTTACTTTTTGGGGTGCACTCTAATTTATTTCTTTTTATTTAATTATTTTTAAAAATGTAAGTAATTCCAAATTAAATCTTGGTATTATCTTTATAATTATGTTAAAATCTAATAAATTAAGGAGGAAAAGTAATTAATGTTATTTACTGTAATAAAACACCCGTTAATTTTGGATAAATTAACAAGAATGCGCAAAAAGGAGAGTAATTCAAAGGTCTTTAAAGAAAATTTAGATGAAATTGCGCAATTAATGGCGTATGAAATATTTCGAAATATTGAATTAAATGAATTTGAAATTGAAACACCAGTAGCAAAAACAAAGGGATATAAAATTGCAAATGATATTGTTTTATTTCCAATTTTAAGAGCAGGCTTGGGGATGGTCGATGGAATTATTAATTTAGTCCCAAACGCTAAAATTGGACATATTGGATTATACCGAGATGAAAAAACCTTAGAACCACATGAATATTTTGCTAAAAAACCAGAAAATATTAATAAAGCAAATGTTTTAGTTTTAGATCCAATGTTAGCGACAGGGGGCAGTGCTAATGTGGCAATTCAAAAAGTTAAAGAATGAGGAGCAACTAATATTAAATTAGTATGTTTGGTAGCTGCACCTGAAGGAAAAAAATGTATTGAAGAGCATCATCCAGATGTTGATATTTATGTTGCTTCATTAGACCAACGTTTAGATGAACATGGTTATATTATTCCTGGTCTAGGTGATGCTGGAGACCGTATTTTTGGAACTAAATAAAAAAAATAAATTAAATTGAAAAAACCATTTTAAAGGTGTAGAATATAAACTGTCAATAATAAGTTTAATAATGTTTTTGGGAATATTAATAGTGTTGACGATGATATATTTGACATTAAAACGAGATTGAACTTTATACACAGGATTAGTTTTGGGGTATTTGTTTTCTCTTATAGGTTTCTTAATCATTTGTTTTTCTGGATGATTGTTAAGTATAAGTTTAAATAAGTACTTTTTTATCTTATTGTACCTAGTTCGCTTAGTGATTTATGCTATACCTATAGTTATTTATGCTGAGAATACTAGTTTTTTTAGTATCTACACAATAATTGTTGGAATTAGTTTATGTCCATTTTCATCATTATTTGCAAATGTTAAATTTCCCATTCATCAACGCAGAAAGGAAAAGAAAAATGGCAATGAATAGTAACTTTGGTCAATTTCTTGCAATGGATTTAATCCCTGATCCAAATAAAAGTGGAATGGATGCATGAAGTTATACAATTTTATTACCGCAATTAGTAGCGATAGTTATTACTACCTTTATTATTATGCTTTTATCAATAGGTTATTATAAACGCTTAAAAAAACTTGGTCTAACCGATATTCCAACTGGTTTAGTACTTTTTGCTGAAATTACAATTAAGTGAGTTGAAAAACAAGTTGTTGATTTGATGGGACCAAAATATAAATTTTTAACAGTTTATGTTATATATTTATTATTGTATATTGGGATTGGAAATTTAATGAGTGTTGTTGGGTTTGAATCACTTGCAACATCTTATACTGTCCCATTATCAATGGGATTGGTTACCTTTTTTGGAATATATTATTTTGGGATTAAATATCAAAAACTAGTATATTTTAAAAAGTTTTTTGTCAATCCATTAGAATTATTAACCCAATTTGTTCCTTTGATCTCAATTTCATTTCGTTTATTTGGAAACATTTTGGGAGGAACAGTTATTATTACCTTGTTCACAGCTTTAATGAGCTTTATTTGAGGACAGATTCCTTATATTGGGCCTGTTGATTTATTGGCTGGTGTATTTTTACCTTTTTTAAGTATTTATTTTGATGTTTTTGATGGTTTAATTCAAGCATATATTTTTGCAATTTTAACAATTGCCTATTGGGCAATGGAAATGAAAACAGAAACCAAAGATAAAAACGAAAAGATAATTAAGTTAAAAAAAGAACAAAAAATTAAAAATGTTAATTTAAATGGCTAAAAAAGGATTAAAATAAAATTATATATTTGTTAAGGAAGAGGAGAATTATAATATGATAAATTTTATGACAATAGATTTGCTATCGAATATGATGACAATATGATTTATGGCCGGAATTAATGATGGTTTTACAAAGGGAATGTCATTATTGGGTGCAGGATTAGCTGCCATTGGTTGTTGTGGTTCAGGAATTGGACAAGGGTATACTGGTGGAAAAGCTGTTGAAGCAATTGCTCGAAACCCAGAAGTTGAAAGTAAAGTTAGAACACAATATATTATTGCTGCTGCGATTACTGAATCAGGGTCAATTTATGCATTAGTTATTGCGATTATTTTAGCATTTGTTACTGGTTAATGAAAAGTAAAAAGTTGGAAAGAAAGAAGGCTTAGATGTCTATGACAATGTGATTAATGTCAAAACCAATTGAACCAGCAGAAATTATTAATCAATTATTTCCCAATCTATGGGTTTTTATTGCGCATGTTATTGCGACAATTATTTTATTAATTTTATTATCAAAATGAGTTTATAATCCATTTCGAAAAGCAATGCGGGCTCGTCGCAATAAAATTCGAGAATTAATTCAAGATGCTGCTGAAAAACAAGCAAAAGCAACAATTGATCAAAAAGAAGCATCGAAATTGTTAACAACAGCGAAGGTAGAAGCAAATAGTATTATTGTTGCGGCTCGAACTGAAGCAGAGGCAAAACGTCATCAAGTTTTAGAAACAGCAAAAGCTGAAGTTATGCAGTTAAATGAACAGGCCCATAAAGAAATTCAAAAAGAAAAAGAACAATATTATGATGATATTCGAAAATCAATTATTAATGTTGCTTTTAATGCAGCTGAGCAATTATTAAGCAAAGAAATTAATAAAGAAAAAAATGAAAAATTGGTAGAAGAGTTTATCAAAGAATTAGAGTAGTAAGTTATGTTAGTTAGTGAAAAATTTATTGATAATTATGCAGCTGCTTTAATGGACTTGGCGCTTGAAACAAAAAAAATTGATCATTTTTTAGAAGTTATTAATATAATCGTAGATTTATTTAAACAAGAACCAGATTATATTAAGTTAATGATGAATGCTGACATTGCAAAAGAAGAACGAAAGAACATTTTAGCAAAACCATTTCAAAAAGTTATTGATCCGTTAATTTTAAATGCCCTTTTTTTATTAATTGATCGTGAAGCTTTTTGTTATGTTAGAAGAATTTTTAAAAGTTTAAGAAAATTAATAAATATTAGTTATGATGTTCAATATGGAAATATTTATTCAACCCAACCATTAACAAGAAAACAAATTACAACAATTGAAACAAAATTAAGTAAAAAATTTGGCTATCATATTGAGTTAGTTAACAAAATTGATCCATCTTTATTAGGCGGAGTTCGGATTAAAATTAAGCACGAAATTATTGATGGTTCAATTGCAGGACAATTAGAAACAATGCGACAAAAAGCAATATATAATAAATAGAAGATGGGGTGAAAAAGTGGCTTTAAATGTAAATGAGATTTCCGAAATAATTAAAAAACAGATTAAAGAATATGGTAAAAAAATTGAAATTCATGAAGAAGGAACTGTTGTGACAGTTGGTGATGGAATTGCTTTAATTGATGGTCTTGACAATGCAATGATGAGTGAATTGCTAATTTTTCCGAATGAAATTTATGGAATGATATTAAACTTAGAAGAAGGCGCTGTTGGGGCCGTTTTAATGGGTGACGATACAACAATCCGTGAAGGTGATAAAGTTCGTCGATCAGGAAAAATTGTTGAAACGCCAGTTGGTGATGCGTTGTTAGGCCGTGTTGTTAATGCATTAGGACAACCAATTGATGGGAAAGGACCATTAAAAGCAACAAAAACACGTCCTGTGGAACGAATTGCACCCGGTGTTATGACTAGAAAATCAGTTGATGAACCAATGGAAATGGGAATTATGACAATTGATGCGATGATTCCCATTGGGAAAGGACAACGAGAATTAATTATCGGTGATCGCCAGACAGGAAAAACAGCAATCGGAATTGATGCCATCTTAAATCAAAAAGGGAAAAATGTAAAATGTATTTATGTTGCAATTGGGCAAAAAGCATCAACTGTTGCACAAATTGTCGAAAAATTACGAGCTGCTGGTGCATTAGAATATACAACATTTGTTTCAGCCACAGCAAGTGAATTATCGCCATTACAATACTTAGCACCATATACTGGTGTTACTATTGGTGAAGAATGGATGGAATCTGGTGAAAATGTCATTATTATTTATGATGATCTTTCAAAACATGCTGTTGCTTATCGAACAATGGCACTATTATTACACCGTCCACCTGGTCGTGAAGCATATCCTGGTGATGTTTTTTATTTACATAGTCGGTTATTAGAACGCGCCGCGCGAGTAACAAAAGAATATGGAGGCGGAAGTATTACTGCTTTGCCAATTATTGAAACACAAGCGGGTGATATTTCAGCATATATTCCAACTAATGTTATTTCAATTACTGATGGGCAAATTTTCTTAAATAATGATCAGTTTAATGCTGGAATTCGTCCTGCGGTTGATGCGGGATTATCGGTGTCACGAGTAGGGTCAACAGCACAAATTAAAGCAATGAAACAAGTTGCTGGTTCATTAAAATTAGAATTAGCACAATATCGTGAACTACAAGCCTTTGCTCAATTTGGTTCTGATTTGGATGATGCGACAAAAGAAGTATTAGAACATGGAAAACGAGTAATTGAAATTTTAAAACAAAAACAATATTCACCGCTTTCACAAATTGACCAAGCAATCATTTTATTAGCAGTTAAGAAAAAAAGAATTCGTTGAATTCCAGTTGATAAAATTCAAGAATTTAAAGAAGAAATAATTGAACATTTTAATACAAAAGCAAAAAAATACTATACTGAATTAGCAAAGGCCAAAGCCTATAGCGATACCTTAATGACTAATATTGATAATGAAATTATTAATGTTGTTAAAAAAATTACCAATAAAATTGCTGATTATAAACCAGAAATGTTTGGGCAAATTGAAGAGTGGAAAAAATTAGGACAATAAAGGTTAAAAGGACAAAATGGCAGTCGGAACAGATTTAAAAAAACAAATTACTTCAATTACTTCAACATCTAAAATAACACAAGCAATGAAATTGGTAGCGACAGCAAAATTAAAAAAAGTTGGTAAACGAATTTCTAATTCAAAACCATATTTTGCTGAAGTTTATACTGTTTTTAATGATATCATTAGTAAAGCATATGATTCAATTTATCAAAAAAAAGATGGCATAAAAGATAGTAAACGTACTTGTTGAATCATTGTTAATTCAAATTTAGGTTTATGTGGTGGTTATAATATTAATATTAATAAGTTGGTGTTACAACAATTACGAAAAAGTGATTGTATTATTGCAATCGGTTCTAAAGCAGAAACATTTTATGCCCATAAAGGTTATGAAATTATGCAAACAAGAAAAGATATTGATATTAATTTTTCTTATGATGATGCACGTGAGTTTGCACAAGAAATTTTATCTGGTTTTAATGGAAATACTTATGATGAAATTAAAATTGCTTATACAAAATTTATTAATAATGTAACTTTTGAATCAACAATTTTACAATTGTTACCAATTATTAAGGTAACACAACATGAAGAACCAAAACACATTAATGTTATTACCGAATTTGAACCAGATCCAGCAACGATTTTAGAAAATGCCGTGCCAATGTATTTAAATACCATTTTATTTTCATCAATCGTTGAATCACAGGTTTCAGAACAAGCATCACGGCGAGTAGCAATGGAAAATGCAACAGATAATGCAAATGCAATGTTAGAAAAATTATCGTTATTATATAACCGTAAGCGTCAAGAAGCAATTACACAGGAAATTACAGAAATTGTTGCTGGGGCTGGCGCGCAAGAAAATTAAGAGGTGGTTAAAAAATGGAGAAAAATGGAAAAGTAGTACAGGTGTTAGGACCTGTTGTTGATGTACGGTTTACGGAAGAATATTTGCCTGAATTATATAATGCTATTACGGTTAATAATAATGGTACAAAGTTAGTTTTAGAAGTTGTTCAACATATTGGTGATGACACCGTACGGGCAATTGCCTTAGGACCAACAGAAGGAATGGTTCGGGGAATGGATGTGATTGATACAAAAGCGCCAATTACAGTTCCGGTTGGTGAAGAGGTTTTAGGGCGTATGTTTAATGTTCTTGGAGAAGCAATTGATGAAAAACCACAGCCAAAGACAAAGACAATGAGTCCAATTCACCGTGAAGCACCATCATATGAAGAACAACAAACAACAGCTGCAATTTTAGAAACAGGTATTAAAGTTGTTGATTTATTAGTTCCCTTTGCAAAGGGGGGAAAAATTGGTTTGTTTGGTGGTGCTGGAGTAGGAAAAACAGTACTAGTACAAGAGTTAATTAATAATGTGGCAAAAGCACATGGAGGAATTTCTGTCTTTGCTGGTGTTGGTGAACGAACACGAGAAGGTAATGATTTATATTATGAAATGATTGAAGCTGGTGTTATTGATAAAACAGCTTTGGTTTTTGGTCAAATGAATGAAACACCAGGAGCTCGTATGCGAGTTGCTTTAACTGGATTAACAATTGCTGAATATTTCCGTGATGATAAAAACCAAGATGTTTTATTATTTATTGATAATATTTTCCGTTTTACCCAAGCTGGTTCTGAAGTATCAGCCTTATTAGGACGGATGCCATCAGCAGTTGGTTATCAACCGACATTAGCAACCGAAATGGGAGCATTACAAGAACGAATTACTTCAACAAAAAAAGGAAGTATTACTTCTGTCCAAGCAGTATATGTGCCAGCGGATGATTTAACTGATCCAGCTCCTGCAACAACATTTGCTCATTTAGACGCTAAGGTTGTCTTAGACCGTGAAATTGCAGCATTAGGAATTTATCCAGCAGTTGACCCATTAGGAAGTTCGTCTCGATTATTAGACCCATTAGTGGTTGGTGAAGAACATTATGAAGTAGCACGAGGAGTACAAGAAATCCTCCAAAAGTTTAAAGAATTACAATCAATTATCGCCATTTTAGGGATGGATGAATTATCAGATGAAGATAAATTAGCTGTTGCAAGAGCACGAAAAATTCGTAACTTTTTATCACAACCATTTTTTGTAGCTGAAAAGTTTTCTGGAAAAACAGGGAAATATGTCCCTGTAGTAGAAACAATTCGTGCTTTTAGAGAAATCTTAGCAGGAAAATATGATGATGTACCAGAACAAGCATTCTTATATGTTGGAACAATTTATGAGGTTGTTAAAGCCGCCGAAGCTTTAAAACATAATTAAAATGGCGAATCAAATTAGTTTAAAAATTATTACACCACAGGGTGTCATTGTTAATCGCTTAGTTGATATTATAACAGTGAAAACAATTACGGGATATATGGGTATTTTGTATGGTCATATTCCTCTTTTTTCAACAATTGTTCCATCTGAAATGACATACAAAGTTAATAATAAAGAATATAAATTAAGTATTGCTGGTGGAATTTTGCAAGTTGAACAAGAATTTGTTAAAATTCTTGCTGATGAAGTTGAACCTATTAGTTAGATACGAAAATAGAAATCTCTTTTTTGAGATTTTTTGTTTTAATTTTCTTAATTATAAATATAAAATAAAACATGATAGAATGATAATGTCTGAGACTACTTATATGATAAACTAAGTAATATTAAAAGAAGGTAGGCAATGTAATGATAGTAAAAATGATTGTGTGTGATATTGATGGAACATTAGTAACTGATAAAGATAAAAAGATTTCAACTATAAATATTGAGGCTTTAAAAAAGGCTCAAGCAATGGGTATTTTAGTAACGATTGCTTCAGGACGGGTTCCTAGTAGTTTATCTGATTATGCAACAACATTAGGAATTCTTGACCATTGTCCGTATGTTATTGGTGCTAATGGTGGGGCTGTTTTAAATTTAAAAACAAAAGAATATGTCTATGATGAAATAATTTCATATCAAGATACATTATGAGCAATGAATATTGTTCGAGAATTTGGTCATGATTTTTATTTAGCACCACTTAATGAACAAGAAGCTTATGTTTCACAATCAAGCACTATTAAAGATGATCTTTTTTTATTTCGTAATACTGACATTAAAGCAATTGTTTTAGATTGAAATGAAATTCCGCAAATGCGTAAGGTTGTAATTTCTTGTCATGATGAACAAAAACAAAATTGGTTACTACAACAAATTGCGGTCAGTAAAACATTAAGGACAGAAGTTACGGGATATGGGTTTATTGAGATTATTCCTAAAAATGTTAATAAATGACAGGGAATTTTAAAATTAATTGAAGTACTTAAACATAAAGAAAATCACCATCTTGATTCAGATGAAATTATGTGTTTTGGTGATCAAATGAATGACTATGAGATGATTAAAAATTCAAAATATGGAATTGCATTAGCCAATGCTACACCGCAATTAAAAGAAGTTGCTTTTGCAGTAACTGCAAAAGATAATAATGCGGCAGGAATTGCTGATTATCTTTATAAGACAATATTAAAATAGAAGATGAGGTTGTCATGTTAAAAATTAATGGTAATCAAATTAAATTAATTGTTACTGATGTTGATGGCACATTGATTACTGATAAGCAAGAATTACCAACTCTTGTTCAAAATAAATTACTTGCATTGCAAGCAAAAGGGATTGCTGTATCAATTGCATCAGGACGAATGCCCCCTGGTTTTGATAATTACACAAGAGAATTAAAAATTAAGGATTATTGTCAATATGTTATTGGTGCTAATGGTGCTTTAGTGTATGATACTAAAAACAATAAGTCAATTTATAGTAATTTAATGCCAGTTTCGGATTTAGTTATTGTAATTGATATTTTAATAAAATATAAATGTGATTTTACAATTTCATATCAAGATGATGATAATTTATATTGTGCGGGTGAAAAATTATTAAAAATTAAATCAAAACCAGGTGCATTTTTAGATGGAATGAAGCAAGTAAAACCATTCTGCTTTGATGATATTAGAATAGCCAATAAAATTGTTGCAAAGCATTCATCCAAAATAATGTTTCAAGAAATGTATACAGCTTTAAAACAAGTTTTAAATATTAATGTTGAACCACTGTCTGAATATGGATGTGATATTGTACATGGTAATTCAAATAAAGGGCAAGCAATTTTACATTTAATTGATATTTTAAATCAAAGGCAAGGACGTGAAATTAAATTAGAGAATGTTTTATATTTTGGTGATAATTATAATGACTGTTCTGTGTTTGAAATTTTACCTTATGCAATTGCAATGGAACATAGTCCAACTCCGATTTTAAATTTAGCATACGATGTAGCTAGCAGCAATAATACCGGAGGAATTTATCATTATTTAAATAACCTTGAAAAAAATAATTAAAATTAATTTAAAATACAATAATTTTGGTAATTTTATAGTATTATTAATAGGAACATAATTTAATTTAGAGAGGAATGTTTTAATGAACCTATCAAGTATGATGTTTTTAGCAATTGAACTACAAGTAGCCAATACAATTATTTATGTTTTTGAAATAATTGCTTTAATTGTATCAATTATTATGATTATTATTGGTTTATTACAAAACAAAAAAGCACAAACAGGGTTAAGTGCTTTAAATGGTGGTAATGATGAATTATTTGCTAATAGTAAAGAACGTGGGTTAGATCGAACATTATCTATTTTTATTTTAGCATTTGGTTCAACATTATTAATTATTACATTATTGATAAATTTATTAACAAAAGTTCTATTGTAATAATTAAATCTTTAAAAATATCATTAATTGAAAAGAGATTTAAAAATGTCTCTTTTTTCATTTAGGGGGAAAGGTATATGCACGATCGAATTGTAGCTATTTTAAAAAAACAAACAAAACTAATTGATACGATTGAATTAGCACAGTTATTAGATATTAATAAAATTAATGATAATAAAATGATGTTAAAAGTTTTGGTTGAATTAGAAAATGATAATATTATTGGGGTCACACAACAACATCGGTTCTATTATTTTGATCCAAAAATTTATTTACGAGGAGTTATTAGCATTAATAAAAAAGGTTTTGGTTTTATTAAAATTAGTGAAAACCAAGAAGAATACTATGTTAAACAAGATGATTTAAATAATGCCTTAGACCAAGATCAAGTTTTGTTTATTTTAAAAAAACAAAAAAATGTTAATAATTCTAAAAAAGCAGAAGCACAAGTAATTAAAGTTTTGAAGCGAAATAATGAATATGTAGTTGGAGTTATTAAAAAGAATCGTCATCAACAAAAATATTTAGAAATTTTAAATAATAAATTAACGCAATATCGTGCTGAAATTATTAATTTAGCTGATGCAATTGAAAATACAATTGTGAAGGGAATCATTACAAATATTAATAGTAAAAACAATTTAATGCAAGTTAAAATCATTGATATCATTGGTAATACTAATCAAGTCGGTGTTGATGTCTGGGCTATTTTACATGAATTTAATATTCGTACTAAATTTAATGAAGAAACATTAAATGAAGCCAATCAAATTAAACAAGATGTTGATGTTGCAAGAATGTTAGCAGATAAATCACGCCGTGATTTACAAGCAGAAATGTTTGTTACAATTGATGGGAATGATTCAAAAGATTTTGATGATGCTATTTTAGTTAAAAAAAATCAAAATGGTAATTATTTATTATTGGTTGCGATTGCTGATGTTGCACATTATGTTCCACATAATAGTTATCTTGATAAAGAAGCTTTTGACAGAGGGTGTTCAGTTTATTTAATTGACCGGGTTGTTCCAATGTTACCAGAAAAATTAAGTAATGGAATTTGTTCGTTAAATCCTTTTGAACCACGATTAACATTAATTTGTGAAATGGAAATTAATAAGCAGGGACATGTTGTTAATTCTAGTATTTATGAAGCTGTCATTATTTCAAAAGCGCGATTAACTTATGATGAAGTTAATAAGTTATTCTGCCAAGAAAAAAATCAAATCTCAGGTGAAATTGTTCAAATGTTGCTTTTAGCGCAACAGTTATATCAAATTTTAGTTTTAAAAAAAGAACATGATGGGGTTGTTGATTTTGATTTAGATGAACCAAAGTTTATTGTTGATAAAAATGGTAAGATTAAAGATATTGTTGTGCGAGAGCGTGCTGATGCAGAAAAATTGATTGAGAGTTTTATGATTCGCGCTAATGAAACGGTAGCCGAAACAATTTATTGAATGGATTTGCCATTTGTTTATCGTGTGCATGATAAGCCAAAACCAAAAAAATTGTTTGATTTGTATACGCAATTATCTTATTTAGGTTTAAATATTAAAGGTAAGTTAGAAAATATTCATTCTAAAGATTTACAGCAAATTTTAAATAAGTTAAAGGATAAGGAAAATTTTAAAGTTATTTCAGCTTTAGTATTACGAAGTATGGAAAAAGCTAAATATAGTGCTATTAATGATGGCCATTTTGGACTGGCATCTTGATGTTATACGCACTTTACTTCACCAATTCGGCGTTATCCCGATTTAGTTGTTCATCGTTTATTAAAAGAATATTTATTTCAAGGAAAAGTTAAAATTACTGATTTAGAACAAACGCGAACTTTTGTTAATCATGCTAGTCAACAGTCATCCCTTGCAGAATTACGAGCAATGGAATGTGAACGAGAAGTTGACAAAATGAAAGAAGCTGAATATATGGAAGATAAAATTGGCTATGAATATGATGGCATTATTGCTGGAGTTACTTCGTTTGGAATTTTCGTTGAATTACCAAATACAATTGAAGGATTGGTTCATATTACTGATTTAAAAAATGAGTATTACGTTTTTGATGAAAAAAGTTTAAAATTAATTGGAGAACGGAAACGAAAAGAATATTTTTTAGGAAAAAAAGTACGAATTAGAGTAAAGAAAGCAAGTAAAAAATTACGGCAAATTGATTTTGAACTAGTTGATTAAGGAGTTGATATTAATGTTGACAATTACAGTTAATAAAAAAGCACTGTATAATTATGAAATTATTGAAACCTATGAAGCTGGTATTGTTTTGACAGGCAGTGAGATTAAGTCAATTAGTAATAATGATGTATCAATTAATGAGGCCTTTGTTATTATTCGAAAAAATGAGGCCTTTGTTATCAATATGATAATTGCTCAATATAAATTTTCAACATCATATGCACCAGATGCTGATCGGACTAGAAAATTACTTTTGCATAAAAAAGAAATTAAAAAAATTTTGCAACGAATTAAATTAGAACGTTTAACATTAGTACCATTAAAGTTATATCTTAAAAATAATTATGCTAAATTAGAAATTGCTTTAGTTCGTGGGAAGAAGAATTATGATAAACGAGAAACAATTAAGCAACGCGATAATGAGCGTTTACGTCGGAAATATTAATTTTTAAATAGTAGAAGGTAAAAAAGAATTAATTGAGGTAGTAAATTCAATAATTTAAAGAAAATGATAAAAATAATGATGGGTTTACTCAGTTTTCTATAATTATTGAAAATTTACTTCGAAAAATTCCAGATTTTAATCCCAAAAATTATGGGGCACAAAATAATAAATCTTCATTATTTTTTAAAAACAATTTTGAAGACAGTTATGATTTTAAAGAAAAGGGAGGAATTTTATATATAAAATTAAAACAAAAGAAGAAATAATTATAATAAATATGATTAATAATAAGGAAATATATTATTTTTTTCAATATATGAGTGTAAAATTGTTAGAAGTTATAATAAAAGTATAAATAAGAGAGGAAGTAGAAATGAGTACGGGAGAAATAGTTACCGTTATTGTTGCTTCGTTATCATTCATAAGTACAATTATTTCTTCAATATTTACTTTTATTGCTAATAAAAATAATCAACTAAATGAAGTAAAAATTGATGAAATACATAAAAAGTTAATAGAAAATCATTCAAGAATAATGGAAATTCTAATAAACAAAACATCTTCCACAATTGACAATGCGATTAATGGTTTTATAAAATTATTTAAACAAAGTAATAAAGATCAATCATATGAAAGAATGGAAGGGGAAATAACAAACTCCAATGAACCTGATATTAGTTAAAAGATGCTTTTAAAATAAAAAAGTCATATGAAAATAATAATGTTTAGGAGGAAAATTATGACTTATAAAGATAAAGAAAAATTACAAGCAAAATTTATTAATGGATTTATTAAAAATGAATTTTATGATGTAATTTTTAATTACCGGACATTATTAAAGAATAAGCAGATTAATAATCAAAAGAAGATAGAAAAAAGAACATCATCTAAACAATTGGCAGATAATTTTGTTAAAAAACTATTAAATAATATTATTATTTTAAAATATGAAATATTTAATAATAGTAAAAAAACTTTTACTGAACTTGAACAAGAAAAAGTAGAAAGCAAAAAACCAGAAAATTTTAAAGAACACTTTTATTTTTTTCAAACTTTTAAATATCAAAGACAAGTTAAAAAAATGTTTAAATTATTGAAAAAAGCTTCAAAAGAGTATCAAGTATTATTTATTAAAATGGCGTTGATAATCCGGTTATCTGTTGACCGTAGTGAAGAAATATGACAATGAATATTAAATAGAATTGATTGAAGTCTTGCCTTAGACCTTGTTGAAAAAAATAATAATTCAGACCAATTTATTCTTTTTGCAAAGCAATTTTTAAAAGAAGTTAATAACAATATGATTAAAGAATGAGAAGGAAAAATTAAAAATAAAAAATTAAGCAATAATGTGATAACATCTATTTCTAATTTTTATCATACATTTAAAAATAAATATAATTATCATATATCTAATTAAAAATTCTTCTTACAAATTAAAAAGTTTTATAAGAAGAATTTTTTAATAATTAAATTATGTTCTTACTAAAGTTAACTTTAAAATAATGGTTGGTATTATGTTCTTCCTTCTAAATTTATTTTAAAGACTTAAAAGGTCATGGTTTTTAAACTATAACCTAATAATTGCCTTTAATTTAGGGCTTTTTATGATATAATTAACTTAATTAATTTATAATAAGAGGTAACCAATATGAAGTGAGAACCGCAACAAACGATTGAAATATTAAAAGAATATGTTTATAGTAAAAACAGACTTGATGAATATCGTAATCGTGTGGCATTATCAAATTTACAATTACCACCTTTTTATTTAAAAGAAGATAAAAGTCAATCTGTTTCATCAGTTGTTGTTCGTTTTATTAATGAAAAAGAAATTAAAAAAGCATATGATAAAAATACTTATCAATGAATTATAAATAGTTTAGAAGAAACTATTTTAAATTCTTTAAAAATGGGTGAAAATATTATTGGAATTCATCGCCATGAAAATATTTATTTGGCATTATACGAAGATGATGGGGATTTAAATTATTTAATTGAAATTGCTAATTATATTAATACAACTGTTAAAATTATTAATTATACATTATATGAAAAATATCAAGCTGTCCGTGAGGTTAGAATTGGCATTGGGATTGCGAATGATCCATCAATTGAAAGAATTAACGATTTAGAAGAGAGTTTTATTGTTTCATTTGATGAAGATATTAAGGATAGTGTGCAATTAGCAGAAACATATGCGGCAGAAGTTATTATGTTTAATAATTTACCAGTTTGTACTGATGCCTGGGTTTTTATGAATTTAACTGATGATAATCAAGAACTAATTCGAAAAAATTCACGTCAATATTTTAATTTAAGAACACCTCGTCAACGTTTATTTACGGATTTAATTGATCCTAATGTTGCAGGAGAACTTGAACGAGGTACCTTGCAAGTTGAAGAATAAGATCAAAATAATTAGGTTAAAGTTATTTAGTCTTATTCTTTTTTGTTTAACATCATTATTATTTCGGTATAATCATAAGTAGAAAGTGAAGTGGAAGAAAATGCAAGCATTAATTTTTCAAGGAAAAAAGAAAATTGAATGAACTGAAACTAACGAGCCAATTATTAAAAAAGCAACAGATATTATTGTTAAAATTGAGGGATTTACTTTTTAACATGCGGATTATCGTCCATATTCGGGGCATGATAATAGTGTTGTTCCTAACACAATTATGGGGCATGAGGGAGTTGGTGTCGTGACAGCAATTGGAGCTGATATTACAAAACTTAAAATTGGTGATCGCGTTGCAATTGGATGTGTTACTCATTGTAATATTTGTCAATTATGTGAACAAAAAGCATTTGCTAATTGTACTAATGGTGGTTTTATTTTGGGAACTAAAATTAATGGAACGCATGCTGAATATGTTCGTGTTCCTTATGGGGAAAATAGTGTTATTAAAATTCCAAAAACAATGAATTTAACTGATGCTTTAATGTTAAGCGATGTGTTACCAACAGGATATGAAAATGTTATTAAAAAAATTAATTTAAAACAAATTAATAATATTGCTATTATTGGTGATGGGCCAATTGGTTTAGACATTTTATTGTTATTAAATAAATATAATAAAAAAATTGATATTTATGGTCATCATAGTCAAAAATTAAATTATTTTAAAAAAATGGGGGCGCATAAAATTTATGATAGTACTTTAACTACTTTTGATATTAAATATGATTTAGTAATTGAATGTGTAGGTAATGACCAGGGTACTTTTGAGCAGGCACAACAAAGATTAATTTTAATGGTACAATTATTACAATTGGTGTTTTTAAAAAACCAGTTGTCTTTAACTTACAACAATTATGAAATCAAAATATTACTATTCATACCGGAATTTTAAATTGTTATACTTTAAAAGAACTTGTATTAAAAATTGAAAATAAGGAAATTATTCCAAAGTATTTAGTATCAAAAACTTTTAATAAAAATGAAGTGTTAAAAGCATATGAAACTTTTATGGAGACAGATATTTTTAAAGTTGTTGTAAAATTATAACAAGCAATAGAATAGGGTGAGGGAAAGAAATGGGTTTTTTTCAAAAATTAAAAGCAAAACGTGAAGAAAAAAAACAGATTAAATTAGAAAAGGCGTTACTTAAAACACGTTTAACCTTTTCTAATGATATTAAAAAATTAGCACATAAGTATAAAGAATATGATGATCAATACTTAGAAGAATTAGAAGAAATTTTAATTGCAAGTGATATGGGAATGAATATGGTTTTACAAATTACTAATCAAATTCGTAAAAAAGTACGAAAAGGTTGAAGCATTGATGACACAAATGATTATTTGGTTGAAGTAATTATGGATTTATATAATGATCCAAAAAGTAAACAAAATAAATTAAATATTAAAGACCAGCGCTTAAATGTTATTTTGATGGTTGGTGTTAATGGTGCCGGTAAGACAACAACTATTGCTAAATTAACAAAACAATTTCTTGATCAAAAGAAAAAGGTCCTATTAGTTGCTGGTGATACTTTTCGGGCAGGGGCGGTTGAACAATTAAACCAATGAGCAGAACGTTTAAATGTTAATATTGTTAAACCGTTAAAAGAAGGGCAAGATCCAGCTAGTGTTATTTATGATGGATTAGTTAAAGGAAAAAAAGAACAAGTTGATATTATTATTATTGATACAGCGGGACGTTTACAAAATAAAGTTAATTTAATGAATGAATTAAATAAAATTAATCGTATTATTCAACGCGAAATTCCCGATGCTCCGCATGAAACCTTATTAGTAATTGACGGGGTTACTGGTCAAAATGGTATTTCACAAGCAAAGAATTTTTCGGAGGTAACCGATGTTAGTGGGATTGTTTTAACAAAAATGGATGGTACGGCTAAAGGAGGCGTTGTTTTAGCAATTAAGGGCCAATTAAACATTCCCGTTAAGTTAATTGGTTTGGGTGAGCAACCAACTGATTTACAAGAATTTGATATTGAGCAATATATTTATAATTTAACCAAAGATTTATTTAACAAGGATGAAGTGGAAATAGAATAATGAAAGATTTGGCAAAATCAAATGAGTTAATTCTTTTATATGAATTATATCGGGAATTATTAACAACAAAGCAAAGAGAATATTTTGAATTATATTTTTTTGATGATTATTCATTAAGTGAAATTGCAGGGTTAAAAAATGTTTCGCGTAATGCTGTTTATGATTCATTGGTAAAAATTACAAATGCTTTGCATAAATTTGAAAATAACTTACAATTAGGTTATAAGCAACATCAGCGAGATATCATTTATCAAGAATTTGAAAATATTAAGGAATGTGCTGGATTAATAAAAAAATTAAAAAAAATTGATAGTGATTAAGGAGAAAATAAAATGAATATTTTAATGATTGGTGATATTTATGCACAAGCTGGAAGGACAGCTGTTAATAAATATTTGCCACAAATAATAAAAAAATATAAGTTTGATTTAATTATTGCAAATGGTGAAAATACTACCCATGGGAAATCATTATCAAAGCATCATTATAATAAATTAAAAGAAATGGGGATTAATATTATTACTTCCGGAAATCATATTTTTCGTAATCCAGAAGTTTTAAATTATATTGAAGAAGTAAATGATTTATTAAAACCAGCAAATATGAATTCGTTTACACCTGGGAAAGGCACAGTTGTTATTAAGATTAATAATAAAAAAATTCGTGTGACTAATTTAATGGGTCGTAGTTTTATGGACCCAGTAGATAATCCATACACAATTTTTGAAGAAATTATTAATAATGATGATAGTGAGCTTCATTTTGTTGATTTTCATGCCGAAGCTAGTGCAGAAAAATTAGCTTTTGCTTGGAATTATGATGGTATTATTACTGGTTTTTTTGGAACGCACACTCATGTTCAAACAGCAGATAATCGAATATTACCAAAAGGAACAGCATATATTACCGATGTTGGGATGTGTGGTAGTTATAATTCAATTATTGGGGCAAATCCAAAAGAAATTATTCTTAAGGAAAAAACTGGTTTACCAGTGCGTTTTGAACCAGCAGCTGAAAATGATAAATTAATTTTTTCAGCGGTATGATTACAAGTAGATGATAAAACTAACCAAGCAGTAAAAATTGAACGAATTTTAATTCATCCAGAAAATGAAACTGATTTTTTAGGATAATAAAGGAGTAACTTAAATGACTAGTTTAATTAAAACGAATGTAATCATTATTGTTGTTTGTATTATTCTAGGAATTTTTTTGTGTTGTTATTTTTTTTTACTTTGTTATCGTCTTTTAAACAAGAAAACAAAACGAGGAGAAATTCAATTACCTGAATATATCGAACATAAACACTTTCTTACTTCTGATCAATATGAATTATCAACATTAGGAACAATTGATAAAACTGATCAGGATATTATTTTAGCAGTTCATGATTTATAGGGTAGTAAGGAAAATTTTACTGGTTTAATTAATAATGAAATATGAGCTAAGCATAAAGTTTCAGTAATTGCTTTTAATCAACGCAATGTCGGAGATAATGTGCCAACTAGTATTAAAAATGTTGGAGTTTTAGTGAATGATATTATTGACGTAATTACAGCATTAAAAAATAAATACGAACAACAAAGAATTATTTTATTATTAGAAGGATTTTCATGTGGTTTAATTAATTTATTATTGAAACAAAAACCATTAATTGAAAAAGTTGTTTTTGTTAATCCAATTACAAATTTAAATGGAATAAGATTTTCAATGATTAGCAAAATTGGGATTGGATTTGATTTTTTATTTAATTTAAACAAAACTCTTAAAATTAATATTGATTATCAACTTTTAAGTCAAAATGAAGATTATAGTACTTTAATGATGGAAAAAGAACAAACTTATTTTTTAAATCAAATTTTACAATTTAATTATCTTAATAAAAAGATAGTAAAACAAATTAATAATCTTAAAGTAAAAACTTTAATATTACAAGCAGAGGTTGATAAATTTTATGATACAAAACAAGTAACTTTAATAATGTAAAGTAAAGATGCAAGTAGGATTTTTAACCCTTATTAAGTCAATATTATATCTTTTATTAAAAATTGCAACTATTTTTTCAAAAAAAATATTTTTTTAAAATTATGTGGTTATTTCA
>NZ_RCOO01000321.1:0-735 GCF_003987485.1 Spiroplasma endosymbiont of Megaselia nigra | reverse complement strand
CATCAAACACCAATTAAATTAAATAAAATTTTGAATCATTTAAACCCAAATTTTTATATTCAAAAAGTAACTAAAAAATTATTAGCCCCAATTGAAAAACAAATAATTGCTATTAAACAAAAAGTAATTAATAAAATTACTGATAAAACTAAAAAAATATTATCTAAATTTGAAACTAAGGCTATTAAAAAAGGCCAATTATTACCTTTTTCCTATGGTTCTGATGTTTTTTTAGCAGTAAAAATTGTTCCATTATCAGTTGCGGGCGAAGTTGCCTTAACAATATATTATAAAAATCCGCAATATGCCCCTATTGTCGTTATGACAACTTTAATCAAAGCAGAACAGTTTGTTTTGTCTTCTGAACCGTTTAAATTTTATATGAACAGTGAGTGGTTTATTGGTTGGGGATTTAAAAAAACAAGTTTGTTTAATTTAGTTTCTTTTGCCCCACTCGCTTATCAGCAAGTAGTAAAAGATAGTTTTAAAATATATCGGACAATTGCTAAGATATTAAAGTTGCAAGAACAATTTAAAAATAACTTTAATAAAGATAAATTGTTAAATACGCTAGAAGATATTACAATTACTAGTTTATTGGGTAATGGACTAGCATTTCAAACATACAAGCAATTTAGAACAAAACAAGATTTAAACAAAACAATTAAAACAAAAACATTACTAAATAGTAAAAAATTTATATTAAAGAAAATATATTCTAAAAAAAGTAAATGA
>NZ_RCOO01000320.1:0-735 GCF_003987485.1 Spiroplasma endosymbiont of Megaselia nigra | reverse complement strand
AATATTGATAAAATAAGCAAAATTAATACTAATGAGTGATATAACATTATGACTAATCTTCATAAAAAAGGTGTTGGTAAAAACCTACTATTAAATGCTAATTTAATGCGTGGCAGTAAAATATATAATAATAAATTATTAAATATCTTGCATCAAACACCAATTAAATTAAATAAAATTTTAAATCATTTAAACCCGAATTTTTATATTCAAAAAGTAACTAAAAAATTATTAGCCCCAATTGAAAAACAAATAATTACTATTAAACAAAAAGTAATTAGTAAAATTACCGATAAAACTAAAAAAATATTGTCTAAATTTGAAACTAAGGCTATTAAAAAAGGCCAATTATTACCTTTTGCTTATGGTTCTGATGTTTTCTTAGCAGTTAAAATTGTTCCTTTATCAATTGCGGGTGAAGTTGCTTTAACAATATATTATAAAAATCCTAAATATGCCCCTATTGTCGTTATGACAACTTTAATCAAAGCAGAACAGTTTGTTTTGTCTCTTGAACCGTTTAAATTTTATATGGATAGTGAATGGTTTATTGGTTGGGGATTTAAAAAAACAAGTTTGTTTAATTTAGTTTCTTTTGCCCCACTTGCTTATCAGCAAGTAGTAAAAGATAGTTTTAAAATATATCGGACAATTGCTAAGATATTAAAAATGCAAGAACAATTTAAAAATAACTTTAATAAAGATAAATTGTTAAATACGCTAGAAGATAGTGCG
>NZ_RCOO01000319.1:0-736 GCF_003987485.1 Spiroplasma endosymbiont of Megaselia nigra | reverse complement strand
TATGGCAAATTGTTATAAATTACAATTTGATTTAGAAGATAGTTTTAATATTAAATCAAAAGAAAGATGAGCAAATCGTACGCATTGATACGGAGTATTAGATGATGATTTAATGACTGCTTATAACAAAGGTAATAAAAAAGTATTACAAGATGCTTTTGATGATATTTTTATTCAATCAGGTCAATCAGCAGTAGATGGTCAATTATCCCAATCTTTACAAGTAGTACAAGGTACACCAACCTTAGAAACATATACACAAGATCAAAAAGCAATTATCGAACAAGTATATATAGCATGTAATTTTTCTAGTCCTTTTGGTGATGCCTCAGATAGTGAAGAAAATAAAACCCAATCATTAATAAAAAAAACAAAAGACTTAGAAAAACAAGCATATTTACAAGCATATCGTATACAATATTATACTAAGATGTTTGATGCTGTTTTAAAATATTATGGTTTATGGGATGGCGTTGGTGAACGCCCTTATGGTTTTGATTTTGTTAGTGCTAGTTTAGTAGACCAAATGCGACAAAATGAATTAATTACCACTAGATTAGAAAATCGTACAATGGAGCCAATAAGAGCGATAACTGAATATGATGATGTTGATGAATTAGAAGCAATTAAATATTATGAAAAAATTGAAAAATACTGAGATAAAATAAACGCAAAAGAAATAGAACATAATAATAAATTAATGGAATATGATGAAACTGGTAATAATCAAAATGCT
>NZ_RCOO01000318.1:0-739 GCF_003987485.1 Spiroplasma endosymbiont of Megaselia nigra | reverse complement strand
AATATATTTAATTTGTTCATATTTACTACGCATTATTTCTTCATTAAAAGGTAATAATTCATTACAATAACCAACAATATATCTTTTTAAACTTTCAGGGTTACATGTATTAATTGTTATTTTATTTTGATAACCACGAATAGCAAACTCTAAATCACTTAAATCTTTTTGTTGAAATTGATCACATTCTTCTCTTCAATCAATAACTAATTTATATTTATTCAAATCAGCAAAGGCTTTTAATTTTTCTTTCCGACTTGGTGAATGTAAACCTTTACAATATATTTTGCTACCATTTGATAAAGTAAAAGTAAAATTTGATAAATTAATAGTACAAGGAATATGATTTTCATCTAACATATTTCATATATTTTGAAATACACTATCTTTTAAATCTTTACTCCAATACATACTAGCAATGATACAAATTGGTTCTTTAATTAATAAACTAATTTTTAATAATTCACCAAATATTTTAATATTTGAAATAGTCTTACCACTATATCTTGTACCGATTTGATTAATTTCATTCACTAATTTATATTTCTTAGAAAATGGATATTTATTACTAATACTACTATTTTGTAATAATCAATAAGGAGTTTCTAACAAATAAGTAAAATGATTAAGCATTATTATCACTTTCTTTTTTAATATCTCTAATATCCGTTTGTAAATTAACAATTATTGGTTGTTGATTATTTAAGTTTAATTCTTTTTCAAGTTCTTTTTCTTGTAG
>NZ_RCOO01000317.1:0-739 GCF_003987485.1 Spiroplasma endosymbiont of Megaselia nigra | reverse complement strand
ATTGCCAGGCAATACTAGTGGGTCAATCTTTGCAAGATATATTGATATTATGCAAGCAACAGATATTATTCAACCAACTAAGTTATTAGGTGGTGTTGATTTAGCAAACTCTACTAGTCCTAAGGGACATACAACAGCAGCGAGTTTTTGAATATATAATTCATTTGATAAAAAAGCATATAAAGTTGCTGAATATACACACTCAAATGCTACACAACAATTTAAAGGACCATTAGAACAAATAAAAGATATTTTAGAGTTTTACAACAATCAATTAAATCAATATTTTAATTTAATTCAAAAAGGTATATCAATTAATGTTGATGATAGTGCTTATGCAACATTAGAAAGTTTAAATAAAGAAAAATATAACTATACTTTTGGTCAATACATGAATTTTAAACCAGCACAAAAGCAGAAGTTTAAAATAAAACATCGTGTAGAAGCATTTACAATGTTAATAAATACTAATCAATTAAAATGATTATGAGAAAAATGTCCTGTAAGTAAAACTCAATATGAATTAATTCAATGAGAAGATAAACAAGATGCCAGAGAAGAACGAATGTTGGACTTATACGATGATACATTTGATGGTGATTTTTATGCTTTACACTTTGAATTAATACCAATGGTTAAACATAATAGTTCAGCAGATTATAAATTATGACAACAAAGGGAGTGAATAAATTAATGAAAAAAGATATTTATGTAATACATGATGAGCGTGTAATAAATG
>NZ_RCOO01000067.1:0-6355 GCF_003987485.1 Spiroplasma endosymbiont of Megaselia nigra | reverse complement strand
AGTTTTCATTCTTTATTAAAAAAAGCAACAATTCATAACAATATTTACTTATCGCATGACGAATATATTAATGATGTTAAAAAATGAAATAAATGATATTCAAGCCGCAAAGAAAAGGATATAATAAATAAAAGTTTATAAACCTTTTTTACTAATACTTACTTTTTGGGGTGCACTCTAATATCTATCTCAAATATCTAAACTATAATCTTGTGCCGCTTCTGGGTAGTTATCAAATAATTAATTTAATAATTCTTTTAAATTCATCATTATTATTCACATCCTTTTTACAAAATAAACAATAATCAGAGTTAATTTGATTTACTGGACATTGACAATTTTTACAATATTTTGCCATTATTAACTAGATCTCAATTTGTAGCAATAATTTCACTACCAGTAACTACATAAATTAATTCTTTTTGTAAACATTTACCGCATTTTTTAGTATATTTTGTTTCATTTATTTTACATTTAACACATTTTTTCATATTATTCAAATCCTTGTCATTTAATGTTTTCGTTTTCTAAATCAATAATGGTTGTTATACCTGCCATATTTTTAGCAACCGCTTTTGCTTCTTCTAATGTATAAAATGAATTTGTAGGTAAATATTCATTTTTAATTACTAATAAGTATATTTTAGTCATAATTTAATTTCTCCTAATTCTGTTTCCCTAATGCTCAATGTTCATCATTCATATCTTCAAATGATACGGGATAAGCACGTAGCATTAATTCTTGTAATTTGTTTTCTTGATTACATTTAAAGCAATAACCTCAATATTTTTGTTTAATACAAGTTTTATTTAACTTTTTCATATAAACCTCCTAAATTATTCCTTTGATTTTTAACTCGCTGGCACTCACTCCCAAGTGAAAGTGCCAAAGCGAGAATTAGTTATATAAGTATTTATCTATTTATTTAATACGCCATTCGCTTCACTGGGGGTGAGCGGTGGCGATGTTAACATTTACAATTAACTACAAAGTACTACAATGTTCTACATTTTGTAGTTACTTGTAGTATTAAGTACCTCCTAATCAAGTCCCCACTAGTAGATTAATTAAGAAAGCCCTGCCCAGTTATTAAAAGTTAATCAACTTCTACGCACACGATTTTATTTTTATTCTTGCAATTAAAAGTTATGAATACAGCATTATCTGTTTATCTTAATCAAAATTATTAATTTACAAAATCGCAAAAAAACAAGTTAACAGTTCTATTGGTTTCTTTACTGACAAAATGCCATGTTGGGGAACCTTCCACTAAAAAATATGTAATTGTAAAATTAAATAATTGTAGAACCAATATATTTAATTTTTAAAGTTAATTTTTAAATAAAAAAAATCAACTCTTTAATAAGAGTTGATTTTTCCTACTTCATCCTTTATTCTACATTTTATAAAAATAAATTATAACTACCTAAACAAAAATAAAAATAGATTAATATCTATTTTTATTAGTAAAGTTACAACATCATAACCCACGTTCTGTTTTTTATTTTCTGAAATAAAATACTAGTTATTTATCTATCAATCATTAAATTGATCCCCTTGTTTTTTCTGCTTCAAAACAAGAAGTTCCCTTACCAAAATTTAGGTTTCTCGCTTGTGGGGTTTACCCGTTCCATTTTTTAAATTTCTTTAAAAACTCGTTTCTGTGGCACTTTTATAGAAAAAACTCCATATTATTTAATAATAAAGTAGGATTTTTTTCAGCCGTCATAAGCAACCTTATGCCTAATTTTATGAATTAAATTAGCACAAACACTACAATCATCACAGATTGTGCGAGCGTGGAGTTTCCTCTATTAACAGGATGTTAATAGCAACTAGTTCTGTTATAACTCATATATATTATACTATATCTTAGAAATTAATTAAATAAATCTAATCGTTATTTATTTTTCCTTCTAAGTTATGAATACGCTTTATTAAATCCGCTTTTGAAAAACCTTCTTCTTCTAAGCGGGCTTTTTGAGCTTTTGTTTCATCAAGCTGAGCTCTTAAAACATCATTTTTATCTTGCAAATCATTTAATTGTTGACGCAAGTACTTGATTTCCTTATTAAAGTCATTTGTAATTCCTTCAAAAACTCGATAATCTGTCGCAACCATATCTAAGAATGTATCAACTTCATTTGGATCATAGCCTTGATAATCAACTTGGAATTCCTTATTAATAATATCCGTTGCTCGTAATTTAATTGTTTTTATTTTTTACACCTCATTTGCAAGGAACAAACTTCCTTTTTTGATAATTAATTATTGAAGAAGGAAACAAAAATGTATCTACCCAATAATCGTGGCATGTTTTTAGAATCTTTACTTAATTATACTATTCAAAAATATTTTGATAATAATAGTGGTCTTTTTTTTAAACGACCAGTAAATATTACCCCACTTGAAAAACAACAGCATTTAATCACAAAAAGTTATTTTAAAACAAAAACTGGATGTGATTATTATGGACTTTATCAAGGTTATTATATTGAATTTGAAGCAAAAGAAAGTACTCAACAAAAATTTAATTTAAACAATCTTAAGACCCATCAATTACAACAATTAGCATCAGTTCCTAATCATCATGGCATTAGTTTTATTATTATTTACTTTCATTATTATGATCGTTATTTTATTTTATCATATCAAAAATTAATAAAGTGAATAAAATTAATGCCAACAAAACAAATACCACTTTCATATTTTATTGAAAATGGCCATGAACTTTTTTTAGTTTTTCCTAATTTTCTTGATTTCGAACCAATTCTTAATCAATTAATCAATTATATTTAGTTAATGATTTTGGTTTATTTTTAAGATAATTATCAATAAACTTCAGTAATTCTTTAAAAGTTAGTTTTGCATTTTGATGATTATTAATAATTAGGGTTAATTGAAAATCAGAAATTTTATTTTCTAAATAGGTATTTAAAGTTGCTTTTTCGTGTTCATTTAAAGGATGCTGTAAAATTTGATTTACTTGTTCAAATAAAATCTTTTTTTCAACATTTAATTCTAGGTTTTCAATTGCAATAATGATCTTATTAAAAATTGGGGATAAATCCATTTCTAAAACACCTTTTTTCATTTTAATATCAATAAAACCAGCTTGTTTCAAATGATCTAACATCTTTTTTGCTTGAGCTTCACTAAAATTAGAATGATTTGCAATTTCTAATGGCGTAATAAACCTTTTATCAGAAGAAGAACAGTTCATAATCAACATGATTAATACTAACTGTTCTTCTGACAAATTTATTAATTTATAATGACTTAACAAAAAACGTCACTTATTAATACTTCTTTTGTTAAATAAACTATTTAACATAACAATTAAATCTTTCCTAATTGTTAATTATTGTTTAAATCAGTTTTTAATTGTTTACCTGCTTTAAATTTAACTGATTTAGAAGCTGGGATTTTAATTGTTTCTCCTGTTGATGGATTTCTTCCATCCCTTGCTGCTCTTTCAGTTACAGCAAATTTCCCAAATCCTGCAATTGAAACTTCTTTTCCAGCAACTAAAGCATTTTTAATATGATCAAAAACAAAATTTGTAATTTCTTCTGCGTGTGTTTTTGATAACACATCAGTAAATTTTTCGGCAATTTGTGCTGCTAGTTCTTTTTTTGACATAATTACACCTCTTCTAATAAACCTTGTATAAATTTAGGTTTATATTATCTTACCCAATTTTTATAAAAATGTATACCTTTTTAAACAAAAACATTATTTTAATAAAGTTTTCTGCTTTGATAAAGCATTTTTTAAAATAATCAATGCTACAATACTATAGTAGTAATGCAGGATATTAAATTACTACAAAAAACTAAAAAACAAGGAGAAATAATTATCAATGATTTTAAAAATAAAATTAGCTTGAAAGCAAATTTATAAACTATTTTTTGCAATAGTTGGCCTTGCTATTTTAGGATGAGCGTTCATTAATGGAATTTTAAATCAAAATGATATTATGAACCGTTATAATGGCGATTACACCGTATATACATTAGATTTTTTTACAACTTTTACATGCTTATCAAACCCAGGAATCTTATTCTGATTCTTAATTAGTGGAATTCGTCATCATCAAGAAAATAAAAATAAAATTAAATCATACCCAGTTGCACTAGCAGCAGCTTGTTATATTACAATTACTTTTATTATTTACAATTGTTTATTACTGCCAACACAACCTTTACCAGGCAGCGCGATAGGATGAATTACAACAGTTATTGACCATATGACAAATCCAATTGCATTTGTTATTTACATCTTATTTTTTATGGAAAATAAACAAGAAATTAACTTAAAAAAATTTTTTAGAAAAAACTTTTGAAAATATTTACTTGTCCTATTAGCATATTGCGCTTATGCAATGATTAGAGGAGAATTACGTCGTTTGTCTGGTAACCATTTTACTTGACCAGGAAATGAACCAGGGATTATTGAAAACCGATGATACCCCTATTTCTTTTTAAATATCCATACTCCTTTTTTAGGAATTCCAGGATATGTATGATTTTTCATTGTTTTTTTTGCCATTTTAGGAATCCTAATTGGTAGTATATATTTATATAATTATTGTAATAATAAAATTATTAAAACAAAATTTTACCAAACATTGCAAGAAATAAGTATTAACAAAAACCATCATAATAGAAATTATTATGATGATAAACTATAAACATTGTTTATAGTTTTTTCTTTGCCCTTCATATTATAGTTTACATATTGATTATATTTTTCTTTTGCATAGTGTAAATTCAAGCAGCAAATTCTGTTTCTTGTTATTTTGATAATAACACTCTTTAAAATAAATGCAACTATTTTTTTAAAAAAATAAAATATTTGTAATTTTAGTCTATTTTAAGCATATTTAAGCATACTGAAAAATAGTTTATTAATTTTGTAAATAAACCTATCTAAAATTATCTAAAAATACCTCTTTTGCTGTTCTTCAATTCAAAACAGGCCTTAATTTTTCATTCATAACATCAACTACTCAATCTATTTTTTGTTGACTAATAGGATTAAAATCTGTTCCCTTTTTAAATCAATGTCTAAACTCACCATTCATACATTCAATTAATGGTTTTTGTTGTGGTTTACCAGGGTCGCAAAAATAAATATTAGAACCAGTAATCTTTTCCATTTCTTCAAACTTACTAAATTCTTTTCCTCTATCTGTTATTATTCCTTTAATTTTTCCAACTAAACCATTAATTCTAACTATATGTTCAAGTTTTTCTAAAACTTCACTTGAATTATTTTTTTCTAATTTCATAGCAAAATAATTTTTACTATTTTGTTCAACTAATACTAAACAACTAGATTGATGGTTTTTACCAACTACCATATCCATCTCAAATCAACCAACATTAGATTCTTTATTTTTAATATCTCATATTGACTTAAATTTATCATCTAATTTTCCACGATTTTCAGTTTTTCCTTTTCTTTTGTATTTTTTACCGTGATGACGTAAATTTTGTTTATTTAATCCTAATAAATTTAACCTAATTCATTTATATAAAGTTTTTTTACACGCTGGAAATTTAACACCAAACTTTTTTTAAACTTTCTAATAATTTGTGATGGTGTATAATGATATTTATTAAATCTTATATTTAATCATTCTTTTTGTTATTCTGTAAATTCAGGCAGTTTTTTAATAGATTTTTTTCGTTTTTTCTTATAATATTTTTGTGCTTCAACTGGTGTATAATGTATAATCTTCTATATTTGTAAATCTATTAATTTCTCTTTTAACAGTATTAACTGCACGACCAATTTGCCTTGATATTTCAGACAAATTAATTGTGCCATTTTTCTTTTTACATCTTTCAGATAACAATAAATCTTTAAATAAACTTCGTTCATCAAATTTTACATGTATATAGTCTTGCATTTTTTTCTGTCTCCAATCTTTTAATTTTATTTATAACATTAAATTAAAAAATTGAAATTATTATATTGACAAATATTTTTATGGGAATATAATATACACAATAAACAGTAGTTGAATTCTGTCTCTTAAAAAATGTTTATATCAAAAATAAAAAGTAAAGAAATAGAGTGCACCCCAAAAAGTAAGTATTAGTAAAAAATGTTTATAAACTTTTATTTATTATATCCTTTTCTTTGCGGCTTGAATATCATTTATTTCATTTTTTAACATCATTAATATATTCGTCATGCGATAAGTAAATATTGTTATGAATTGTTGCTTTTTTTTAATAAAGAATGAAAACTTTCAATAACAATATTATCAGCACAATGATAATTTTTACCCATAGAAATTCTAATTCCATTAGATATACATTTATTATTATATATTTTTGATGT
>NZ_RCOO01000316.1:0-747 GCF_003987485.1 Spiroplasma endosymbiont of Megaselia nigra | reverse complement strand
ACCATTTAATCATTGAAAATTAGGTCAAGTTTTTTCATCTTGATTAATTACTCACCCTCATGGAATACCAAACGAAATAAAGTTTAAGAATTTACCAACCCCACCCGGAATAGTAAAAGGATTAAAAACTAATTTTTGCGTATAGTTTAAAGGTAATACTGTAATTTGGCGATTAATAAAATTATTCATATTTAAAATATCTCAAACATTACATGAACCCATTTTATTATATTCAATTTGAACTTGTCCGACAGTATTACCAAATTCATCTTTTCTTCTAAAATATGATGATGCTTGGGTACTAATAATATTATCAACATTACCATTATTTACTTTTACTTTATTTGGTGGGGTAATCATTCAACTTTTAGACCAATAAAATTCAGAATTATTATCTTCTTCCTTAATAGTTGTTCCAACAGTCGGATTGGTTGCTGTTGAACTTGCTTTATCAGTTATTACAATTCCCTCACTATTTTTTTGATTTCAAAAGTCATATCTACTTTCCATATCTTTTTTTCAATCTTCATAACCAGTTATCATTGTTGGTTGTATCCCTTGAATGTTATATCAACTTACTTCTGGTGAAGCATAAGTGTTTATTTTATCAGGTGGTGCAGGAAACATGTTATACATTAGCAAGTCCCTTGAATTCATTACTTTTTTATTAAATTGACCTTTAATAATTGGTCGCCCAATAACTGGCATATCAAAAAAGATTGGATTACCATAAAATTTAACTGCCAT
>NZ_RCOO01000066.1:0-6359 GCF_003987485.1 Spiroplasma endosymbiont of Megaselia nigra | reverse complement strand
AGTTTTCATTCTTTATTAAAAAAAGCAACAATTCATAACAATATTTACTTATCGCATGACGAATATATTAATGATGTTAAAAAATGAAATAAATGATATTCAAGCCGCAAAAAAAAGGATATAATAAATAAAAGTTTATAAACCTTTTTTACTAATACTTACTTTTTGGGGTGCACTCTACTTTTTTATCGTGTTAATCTTTTTAATAAAATGAAAATATTATTTGATAGCTTTTACATAACCCTTAAAAGCAAATTTTCCAGAAATATATTTTGAAGTGTCTTTTGCTTTAACTAAAATTATGACTTCTTGTTGCTTTGAATAATCACCTGGATGAGCATTATTTGTAATTGTATAATCTTCAGCAATTACTGCTTCTACTATATCTTTCACAATTTTTAGCACTTTAGCAACAAGCGTTGCTTCAATATTAATTTTTTCTAATTCATTAATAGTTGTCGCATTTGGATTCGCTGCTTTAATTTCTAAAGCACTATATGGAATAGTACCCTCGCGAGAAGAAATATCGACTTTTTCTATTTTTATAAGTTGTGGTAAAGTTACTTTAATATATCCGGTATTGCCAATAACAACCATACTATCCTGCGCTGCAACAATTTGAACATAAACATCAACTTTACTATCTTGTAAATTAACAGTTTCTAATTCACTACCATCTTTATCTTTAAAAACATCATAAGTAAAATCAGCTGTTGTAGCCGTTTTATTAATTCATTGTACCGCTGATAAAACAATTGGATCTAATACTATTTTAATCTCAGCTTTTGTAACTGCTATTGGATCCATAACAGTCATTTCTTCTGGTGCTTCAATTATTTTAATTTTTGCTAAATCATTGTTACTTTCAGAGTTGTTACTCTCATCTTTGCTATCACCAACTTTGGTACATGCAACTAACATAAGTGCTAAAACATGAACTTTTTTCTCAATTATTGAACGAATTTCAGCAAAATATCTATTAACCATATGTCTTTGTCATTATTTTCTTTAAAAATAATTTTCATTCCTTGTATTAATCTAATATTAAAAAGATTTTTCAAATCATATTTTTTAATTTGTTTTTTTAATAAAACTAAAGTTCTTTCATCTAAAATAATATCAATATTACCTTGCAAGATAAACTTAGTATTGTTATAAACTAAAACATCATTATTAACTTTGGCATTATTAAAAGCAATTTCAAATGATTCACCTAAAGTCAATTCTGGTTAGGATTGGCCATCATAGTTATCTTCTTTGCGAGCAGAAACCCGTCTTTCTTGAATATCACCATTTTCAAAAATTAAGGTTAAACAAGCAGTACGATTATAAATATCCACCATAATATGTTCTCATTTTTGATATTCATTCACCATTGGTAACATATCAGTAGTATATGTTTTATACAATCCTGATGTTTGAATTGTTTGAATCTGTAACGGGACACCAGTTTGTAATGATTCAACTTGTTCATAATTCAATTTAATTGGCTGTGAATTAAAATCATCAATGGTATTTCAAGCAATTGAATTTTGAACTTTATCAGGGAAAATTGCTCCTGGTAAAATGACATTTTCTGTAGTATTACTTTTTGCAATAATTGTAGCAATTGTATTTGATAATTCACCAATTCCTAATACAAAATTAAGCGTTGGACGAACTTCATAAATTGGCGCTGTTCCAACATTTAAATACTTAACATTTCCATTTAAAAATGCAACTTCAGAAGTATTAATTCCTAATGAATGTGTTCATGTTTGCCCCTGTTCTTGCGATGATGTATTAGAACTAGAATGTTCAGAAGATACCGTACTAGATCATTCATGTGAAATATTAGTACTAACAGAAAGACTCGAAAAAAAAGAAATTTCTGCTGAAACCGATGCTCCAACAGTTGTTGCTTCAGTATTACTACCAGAAGTTGAAACACTAATAGTATTACTTTTTTGTTGGCCAACTGATCTCCCTTGCTCATTTGTAACATTAAAATTGTTAGATAAAATCATTTTATTCATCATTACTACAATTTTAGGATACGCAGCAACAAGCGGATGACGTGCTTCTGGTAAAACTCCTTGATCAATTTTTCCTAATACTTTTTCATCATCCGAATAAGGATCTCCCGTGGTATGACTATTATACGGGTCTGATTTATATTTTATAAATTTACCTGGTTTGTGTTTTTTATCATCTCAAGGAACAATTAATCCCCCTTCAACTGTATAACCATTGATTTCTCAAAAATCAGGAATGCCATCATCATCACTATCTAACGCATGCTCACAATCACTGTTAAGGCAAGAACTTTGTTGCTTAATATTATGTTGCTTAACTATTATCAATATCTGTATTTTTTTCCATAATATTTACTTCTCCTTTTCATTCTTTGCTTTATTATTTAAAATTTTTTATCTTCTCGTGCTAAAGAAACCTCAACCTTAATACTTTCTTTACCCGTGGTTTTATCTTTAACAATAAGGAAGTTATGATAACGAAAGGTATAACCACGATTTAACAATAATTCATTTTGACCATAATACCTACTAATTTCATCAACATAAATTGCTTTTGTTCTTTTTGGTAAAATAATTCTTAATAAAATTGGATAACGCTCCCCAGAATATTATTTATGAGGGTCTTTTGATAAAGACCTACTTAAAAAACTATGTTGCGTAAATTTTTCACCAGTATAGTCTTGCCGAATTTTCGTAAATAAATCACGATTAATTTTATTATTTGCATCACGTAAATTAAGGTCATGGTCTGAAAATTGATAGCCACTAACCCGACGAAAAACAACTAATTTTTCATTTGTTTTTGCTTTTTGAAATGATTTATCTAATTTTAAAATTTTATCATTAACTTTCTTTAAATCATTTTTTGTAAATTTAAGTTCAGTTGGAATAGCTTCAATATCATGATATATTTTTCCATTTGTCTTTCGTAAATATTCATTAATTGGTTCATAATGACTTCCGGTATATTGTTCCAAATACTCTTTGAATTCATTTTTCTCATTTTTTGTTAATTTATTTTTTCAATCATTATATAATTGTCTTCCGCCATTCCTTGCTTCTTCATGTCTGTCTTTATAGTGGCGTCGATTTTTATTAAATTTTTTATTGAAAGGTTGCTTTAATCGTCCTAACGCTGGCACATAAAAAATAAACTCTTCAAATATCATTGCAATTCTTCTTCCACTTTATAATTAAATTATCTCTTAAAAGTAACAAAAAAAAAAGCACGAAAGTGCTTTTAACAAATTATTTGCAGATAAAAATAAACAATAATAAAAAATTGTAATAATTATGTTTCAATAATTTTATTCATTTCATCTTTTATTGCTAAACTGATATTGCCAAATGGCAAAATAACAGTTTGGGCAACAATATCAATATTTTTTAATTTAAATTTAGTTTTTAACAAAACCAAATCAACTTCGTCTAAATCTTTTACTGTTACTCGCAACCGAGTTAAGGTTGCTTTAACCATTGTAATATTTGTTTTTGTTCCTAAAATATTAATTAAATCATTAATAGAAAAAGAAAGCGCTTGTTTTGGAACAAGAATTTTTTGAAAATTAAAAATCTTTTTCCGAAAAATCATCATTAAAATAAACAACAGCATTAAAATCATTGCCACAACAATGATAATAATATATTCAGTTTGCATTATTAATCATCTCCTCTGTTATCATTGCAATGAGCAAATAATAACTTCATCTTCGCAATTAGACTCAAATCATTTTCTTTATCATAGCATAAGTTCAATGTTTTTTGACTAATTTTTAACTCTACATCGGAACTTAAAATTTCTGATTCATAAGTATCAATCACTAAACTTTTTCCTTTCAACTCACCATTTAACCTTATTATTTGATCTTGGTCTAAAATAATTGAAGCGTTAATTGTGGAAAAAGTTGAATTTGCCACCGGAGCAATTTCCTTTAATTGCCATAGAGTGGAAATATTAGATGCAATAATGGAACCATTAATTGCTCGCATATAACCTGTTGAACCAGTTTTAGTTGCAAAAACAAGCCCACTTCCCCGGAAATGCTCCAATAAATCATTATTAACATAAATGTCAGTACGAATTGTTTTAACATGGTCAACAACTTTTGCTTCATTTAATGCATAGCGAATAAGATTACCATTATATTTAATTTCTAATAATGGCATTTGGCGAATATGAACTTTATTATTAATAATTGCTTTAGGATAAGTATTTTCATCATAGTTGGCATAAAATCCTAATGAACCAGATTTAATTAAAATAAAAAAAACTTTATCAATAATATCTTGAAATTTATTAACCGCTCTTAATAAAGTTCCATCCCCGCCAATGATAAAAACATACTGTGGGTTACTAAGATCTTCTTTTAATTGATTTTCTTGTAAAAGTTTACTAATTTTATTAACTAACTGTGTTGATTCTTGATAATCATTTGCAATAATTGCATATTTAACCATTGTTCTCGCCACCTTTTTTTCATTTAGTTATATTATACCTTTATTTTAATTTGAAAACTTAATTAAATAAAAAATAGTTAGCTTTGCTAACTATGATTCTTATTGCGAATTGTTAATAATTCAATATCAGTAAATTTTAATAAATTAGTTTGATTAAGATGATAATGAATTTTATTATCTGATCAAAAAATATATTTAAAAGTAAAAGTAATGTAAGTTAATCCTTCTTTAGTATGAAATTTATTACATACGCCACGAGGAACAGATTCTAATTTTTTTGTTTTTTTATCATGTATTGTGTAAATTCAAGCAGCAAATTATGTTTCTTGTTATTTTGATAATAACACTCTTTAAAATAAATGCAACTATTTTTTCAAAAAAAATAAAATATTTGTAAATTTACCCTATTTATGGCATATTTAAGCATACTGAAAAATAGTTTATTAAATTACTTCAAATAAACTTATTTAAAATTCTCTGAAAATACTTCTTTAGATGTTCTTCAATTTAAACAAGGCCTTAATTTTTCATTCATAACATTAACTACTCATTCTATTTCTTGTTGACTAACATTATTAAAATCTGTTCCCTTAATATATCGTTTTCTAAATTCACGGTTCATTCTTTCAATTAAGGGTTTTTGTTTTGGTGAACCCGGATCACAATAATAAACATTAGCACCAGCAATCTTTTCCATTTCTTCAAATTTACTAAATTATTTTCCACGATCTGTTATTATTCCTTTAATTTTTCCAAATAAATTATTAGTTTTAACTATATGTTCAAGTTTTTCTAAAACTTCATTAGCAGTATGTTCTTCTAATTTCATTGCAAAGTATTTTTTGCTTGATTGCTCAACTAATACTAAACAACTAGATTGATGGTCTTTACCAACTATCGTATCCATTTCAAATCAACCAACATTAGTCTCTTTATTTTCAATATCTCAAATTGACCCAAATCTTTCATCTAATTTTCCACGATTATCAGGTCTTTTCTTTGTTCTATTTCTTCTACCACCATTTAATAAATTTTTCTTTAACAAACCCAAAAGACCTAAATAAATTCATTTATAAAATGTTTTAAGACATGCAGGAAATTTGATGCCAAATTTTATTAAAAATCGATGAATAATTTCTGATGGTGAATCACCAAAAATATTAAATCGTAAATTTAAAAATTCTTGTTGTTCTTCTGTAAATGTTGGCAGTTTTTTAATACACTTTTTTCGTTTTTGTTTGTAATCTTTTTGTGCTTCAACTGCTATATAATCTTCTATCTTTTTAAATCGCTTGATTTCTCTTTTAACGGTATTAATCCCGCGACCCATTTTTCTTGCTATTTCAGATAAGTTAATCTTGCCATTTTTCTTTTTACAATTATCAGATAACAATAAATCTTTAAATAAATTTCGTTCATCATATTTTACATGTGTATATTTTTGCATTTTTCTGTCTCCAATTCTTTTTAAAATATTTATAACATTAAATTAAAAATTATTGACAATTATTTTTATAAGTATATAATTAAATTAATAAAAAATAAGTAAATTCTGTCTCTTAAAGCTGTTTATGAAAAATAAAGTAATTAAGTTTACTTTTTTTATTTTGATGTAAAATATAGATAATAAAAAAGAACCGCGATGGTTCTTTCATAGTTTTTATTACTCTTTTATTTAATCATATTCATTAAATAATAGCAATTTTAATGTGCAAAAAAGAGTAAAAAATGAAAGAATTTAATCCCAATAAAGCAAGTTATACAACAATTTGAAGAAAAATTGAAGAGTTTTGAAAAGATAAGAAACCAAATATTCCCTATACTTTGAACGATTTAACCGATAAACTCAATCTTTCTAGCAGATGAAGACATGAAACTTACAAGAGC
>NZ_RCOO01000315.1:0-762 GCF_003987485.1 Spiroplasma endosymbiont of Megaselia nigra | reverse complement strand
AAACATGCACTATTAACACCTATTTGGTCATATATAATAGCTATTGTTTGTGTAAAACTACGCCTTGTTTGCAACATCCCTTGACTTTTTAAATCTCCTTTGCTATCTTTTCCTGAGGCTCAAATTCTATAAATATAGTTTTCTTTATCAAAATTAGGAATATTATATCCGGTTTGACCAACCATAAAATCACTAGTATCTACAATTTCTCAATCTGGAACATTTGGTATAACAATTAATTTTTTTAATTCATCTAAAATTTTTTCTTTTATTTTTGCAAGTTTTTCATCTTTAATTTTTTCTATAACAATTTTATCTAATAAAGCATCAACTTCTAACTGTGTATAATATGCTTCTAAATCTATCATAGTTAAATCAATACCTTCTTCTTGAAAAGTACGAAACATTTTCTTTAAAGTTGTTAAATTAGCCAACGATTTTGCATATGTAGGCAATAGACCTTGTCATGTTGCCATGGGGTCATTTTGTGAAGAATAATTAATATCACCAACACTCATATTTGCCGAAGTAAAAAACTCAATTGGAATACGGTTAAATGTTCAATGCTCAATCGTAATAAACACCATATTAATACAAATTTTCTTTAATAATGGGTCTTTAAATGTTTCAAATTTTAGTTTTGAAAATGGATAGTTTAAATAAGAATTAATCATATTTTGGGCTCTTAAAGCAAATGTTTTAAATCATAATTCTACATCACCTTTAAAGAACTTATTATAACGAACTGGAACTTGTGTAATT
>NZ_RCOO01000065.1:0-6429 GCF_003987485.1 Spiroplasma endosymbiont of Megaselia nigra | reverse complement strand
ATAATTATTTTGGTTTAATTCTATTTTTTAATTAATTAAAAAAATATAAAAGGATAAAATAAGAATGATTAAATCAGATTTAGAAACAATTGTTGAACAGGCATCGTGTAAGTGAAGTGCAACAAATCAACTCAGAAAGGAGTTGATTTTTTATTGAAAAGAAACATTATTTTATTTTGCGGTCCTTAGTAATTAAGTATGGAAAAGATAATGTTATTAATATGGTAAATAATATTGTAATTAATAATGTAAAAGAAGATGAATAAATTATCCGCGTAATTTATTAGCGGTAATTTATTCAATATTGTTTATTTTGAGCGTAGCGAACACGCGAAGCGTGTCGCTAAATTAGATTTTTAGGAGGAATTAAGTTATGCCAGGTTGATTAACGACAATATTTAGTGTTGTTATTATATTAGGTATTTTTGCTTGAATTGGTTTATCGATTTATCAAAAAATTCGTCAAATTCGAGGAAAGAAAAAAGATAAAAAAGAAATTGAAAACAAGGAGGATAAAAAATAATGTTAGGTATGTATTTAACAACAGCAATTAATTTTTTAGCAGTTGGTGATAAGCCTACTATTTCAGATGGAATGGGTTCTATTTGAAGTGGTTTAGGACAAGCAATGATGAAAGTTAAAGAAGCAATTTATGCTGTATTACCACAATTAATGACTTTTTTAGGTGATGCGTGAATTATTTTAATTCCATTTGGTATTTTTGTTATTGTTAAGATATTAAACTTTTTCCGTGTTATGGTTAAAGGATTTTAATTTTTATTATAATCGATCATATATCTTAGTTGTGGCACACTAGCTTTGTTATTTGATTTATTAATTTTATATTTTCTATTAACTTTGTTAATAGTATTTTTCAGTGTGCCAATTTTTATTATTTTATATATTTAACATTGTTAATAACATTGTTTATTAAACATTAAATAAACAATATATTAGCATTATGTATAACATTGTTAATAATCAATGTTTTATCAATAAATAAGCAATATATAAACATTAAATATAACACTGTTTATTAAACAAATATTAGTTAGGAGATGATAAATAATGAAAAATTTTATATTTTTCTTAAAAAATTTTTGTTATATTAGTGGTTCAATGGTTTTATTTAGTTTAATTGATTTATTGTTTTGAATAATTTCATTAAATTATACTGGTTTAGTATTTTGACTATTATTTGCTTTACAATGTGTTTATTTTATTTGATGAGTTTGAAAAAATGTTTTTTATCAATTAAATTTTTTTCGGTTAGTTAATTATTTTCAAAATAATCCATTATCGGTAATTATGGGTAAATTAGGAGAAGGCAAAAAATTAAAATAAAAAATAATTTAAAGAAAGAGGTTGATAAAATTGAATAATTTTGTTAAGAAAAATAAAAATATAGCAAATTATTTTATTTCTAAGGAACTTATTCCTTTTGAAACAGATAAAGCAAGTTTTATAAATTTACCTAATCATAATCGCCATATTGGTTTTTGATTGAGTAATAAATTTATTTATCCGAGTGAAAAACACTCAGAACAAGTAGCAATTGGTTTAATTTATGATAATTCTTATCCTATTGTAAAATATGATGAAAATTTAAAACGTCATATTTGAAAGTATTTAACTGGAACAGAATTAATTAATTTGTATAATCAATATAAACAAAATTATTTTAATCTTATGCATAAAGCATTATTTTTAAATGAACCTAAAAAAATAAAAGCAAATAATAACAATAATAATTTAACAGATTGAAATATTGAAAGAGAACAACAATTAATTAAAGATTTAGAAAGTTTAAAATAATGAGTTTGTATAATTATTGAGTTCAATTTGTTAGTTATATTTTTGGTTCAAATGCTCCTGAATTTTTGTATGTTTTATCATTTGTATTATTTATTGTTTTATTTTTTGGGATGTTTTTTAAACTTATTCAAAAAATGTGGAGTTTTTAAAGATGCAAAATGATTGAGAAAAATTAAAAGAGTTTTTTGTTCATATCTTTTTGTTTATAGATAAAACTAATGTTGAAACTATTACAACTTGGACTTTGACACAAAATGAATATTTAACTCTGATGGTTGGTGTTTGAATTGTTATTTTATTTTTAACTTGGTTTTTATTGTGAATGGTTTTCAAAATAGTTAGTTGTTTTAAATAATTAAATTTTGTTATTATTATGGTTTTCTCTCCCCACAAACTTTTAAAATCTTTTTTTTGAATATAATATATATTTTCATTATGAATGCAATAATTATTAATATAAATAATGTTGTAAAAAATATTTTTTTGCATTTATTTGACTAATATTTTTAAATATTAATTCTACAAAATTAATTGTAGTAATTAATTTTCCGATAGGATTGATTAAAAAGTTTATAATTCCAATAATAGGCAATAATATTGAAATTATTTTTAAAATTTTCTTAATTTTTATCACTCTCCTTTTTGATTTGTGGGGAGAGAAAACCATAATAATACTAGTTTAATTATAAATAACTATTGGAGGTAAAATGAAAAAGTTTGTATTTTTTTTAAAAAATTATTGTTATATCAGTGGCTCAATGATTTTGTTTAGTTTGATAGATTTATTACTTTGAATAATTTCGTTAAATTATACTGGTTTAGTGTTTTGATTATTATTTGCTTTACAATGTGTTTATTTTGTATGATGAGTTTGAAAAAGTATATTTTATCAGTTAAATGCGTTTAGGTTAGTTAATTTTGTTTGAGATAATCCATTGTCAGTTATTATTGGTAAATTAGGAACGGGAAAAACTTTACTTTTAACTTATTTATCACAAACTATGAAATTATTAACAGATAATATTTATAGTAATTATCCGTTAGAAGACGATAAAGTTAAAGTTTTAACATTTAAAAATTTAGATTTTACAGATAGAACAAAACCAGTTCCTCCTGATGATAGTGTTATATTATTCGATGAAAGTTATTTGTATATCGACGGAACTAGTCCTCACGATGAGAAAAAAGTTCATAGTGGTAAAATTCCGTGAATTGTTTTGGCAAGGCATTTTGGTAATCGTGCGTTGTTTACAGCTCAGCGTGAAGGTATGATTTGAAACAATATTCGGCAATTAGCAAGCGGTATTATTATTCCAATTTCATTGAAAAAACCGATTGCTAAAAAAGGATTTAATTTTTTTAATCGTTTCTTTATTATGCGAATTGGTATTTTCCAGGATATTACAGATTATGAAATTTGAAAAACAAAATCAGTAGAACGAACAGCAGAAGGTAAGCGTGCAAAACATAAATCCGATGTTGGGTTAGGAATTCGGTTTTTTAAGATAATTATTCCGTTAGAATTTGCACAGAAATATGATAGTCAATGATTAAAGTTTGTTCGTGATTTAAAAAATGATGAAATAGTTAATAAAAAAGAATATTATTGGTTGGAAATTACTAAATTGAGTGTTAAAGAGCGTTTAGAATTATTTGATATTGATATTTTGAAAAAGAATTTAAAACCTAAAAAAGAAAAAGGAAGTGGTAAAGATGATTAATTTATTATCAGAAAGTAGTAATTGAGATAAGATTTTTAGTTTTATTTTTGATGTATTTTTGTTTATTTTTGATGTAATTTGAAATACTAAATTGCCAATGACAAATACAACAATTGCTTATTTTATTATCTTTTTTATGGTGGTTAAGTTATCGATTTATGCAATTCACGGAACAAGAACGCAATATAACGAATTAGGTTCAACAGTACAAATGGGTGTATCAAATATTTATTCTGCGACTGTTCGTGGTGTTTCTGATACTAAACAAGGTATGCAAAAACATATTAAAGAGCGTAAACAGTTTAAAATTAATCGTAATAAACAACAATTATCAAGTTTAGCAAAACAAGCAAAAACAAAAGAACAAGGATATAGGAGAGTGCATAAATAATGATTAGATTAGTTTTATTGGTTGCGGCAATTGCTATTTTTGGTACTGGTTTTATTACTGTAATTATTAATCAATTAACATCAGCAAAAAATATTATTATGGATTTGTATAATTCAGACACTTTTTTACTTTCTTTATTTGGTAAAATGGCAATATTATTTAGTCATCCGTTAATGTTAACAATATCAAGTTTATATATTGTTGGGTTTATTGTTTCAAAAACATTGTATAGTTAGGAGTTGAATTATAAATATGAAAAAATTATTTTCTTTATTTTCAATAGGACTTTTAGGACTTTTAGGTTTAATTATTCCTTTTATTACTTTAACAGCATTTAAACCGTTAAATCAACAAAATTATACTGTTAATCAACAAACAACAGGAATGAATGAAACTGATTTTATTAATACAATGTTTTTACGCAGTAGTTTTTTTGAAAATTGGTCAGAAACAAATTACTTTATTAACCCTACTTTAAAAACATCGCAATCATTAACTTATAATGATAAATGATATTTAGACTTTTTAAAGGATAATTATTCAACGGGAATTTCATTTGATAAGCCTAGTAATGAGTTTATGGATTTATATAAAAATTGAGATAGTTATGCTAAACAGTATAATATTGATAAATTTTATGATGTGGATAAAAAACAATTTTTAAAAGAATTAACAAATTTTTCTTATTCATTTGCTAAGTATTTTAATACTGTTGAAGTTATTAATAAATTAGAAAAGAGTGTTGATAATTTACAAATTGTTGATATTACTTCAAATTTTGGAAATTGAAAAAAAGTATATTCAAATGAAAAACCATTTAATACAGTTGATAATAAATATTACATTATTGTATGGCGTAGTACATCTAATAGTAAATGAAATATTAACGGATTTGATAATTGACAAAATGATAATTTACAAGGTATTGCTTTAATTAATAATTATCGATTATATAGAACTTTAAACAGTTTAGAAATTAAACAAGAACCAAATAAAATAATATCTAATTGAAATAATGATAATGGTACTTATTTTAAAGCAGTTTATCGTTGAGATGGAATTGATAAACCTAATATACCTGAAATTGATAATAATACAGGTAAAATTACAGATTGAAAAGAATAAAAGGACTAACAAGTCCTTTTTTAAATTAATCGAATAAATTTCATAAATATAATTAATAAGAATATATTTGTTATTGTATTATATAATGCTGGACTAAATTTTCATACCTCAAATGTTTGACTAAAAAAACTATATATTGTTTGAAAAATCTTACCAACTCCACTTGCTAATTCATTTACTTGTTTTACACCAGGAATATTATTTACAATTCAAATTGCTGCATTTTTTATATGACACGCTAAATTATATCAACTACAACTTTCATATTGTGCTTGTCATCATTGTCCATCAGGGAATAATCCACCGTTGTTTATTTCTTGTCAGTTGTAAATCCCAAAATTAAAATCATAATAACGATACATATCATTTTCTTTTTGCGCTTGTAATTCAAAAACATTATAACCAATTTTTTGTTCTTCAATTTTTTTGTATTTTAAACCATATTTATCTTTTAAAGCGCCTTCAAAAACATAACCCTCATTTTGATTAATATTATAATTATTTGCAACTGAAAAATCATAATTAAACACATTACCATAATTGGTGTTATAAAACCGATTTTTAAATGCTGAATATAATTTAATATCTAACTGATTATATTTATCTGAAAAATAAAAATATCGTGGATAAATTTTAAAACCATTATTTGCTAATAAACCATATTTTTTATTATAACCTTGCACATAAGTATTATTTTCTAAATCAAAAATGGTACGTAAATAATCTTTATAAAAGTTTTGGGAAACCGTGAACATACTATTTAATAACTTTTCAAATTGACTTTTATTAGTATTAGTTTCATCAATTAAAACATCTCTAAAATTAACTAATTTTAAACCAAAAAAGTTAATTAAAACCGTATCATATTGTAAATTATCAATATAACCACTTTCAATAAAATTACTACGATTTTGAAATACAGGTACCAATGCATGAGCAAAAAATGCTTTTAAAAATTTATTAATATCAATTTGTCCTTTCATCTGTTCAAAAACTTTTTTACCAGTATTAGGTGTATTAACTTGATTATAATTATAAGTTTCAGCACTAAAATTAAAGATATTTTCTCTATCTTTCATAAAAGTAAACAAAAAACCTAAATCATCAGTATATCGATAAGTATTTGCATTATTACCATCCCAATATTGTTTAAGGTGTGTTAATTCTAAACTACCAGCAACAATATTTTTATGTTCATCAATCGTTAAAATCATCCGATAAATTGATTTTCTAGTTAAAATAATACTAGGTTTTCAGTCTAATTTTTCCATATTATTAATAATTTCAAAATCAAATATTATTCTTTGACTACCCAAGTTTGGGTCATCATAATTTGGATTTCCACCTTGTTGAACTCTAATATTTTCTTGCACAATA
>NZ_RCOO01000064.1:0-6543 GCF_003987485.1 Spiroplasma endosymbiont of Megaselia nigra | reverse complement strand
TTAAATTTTTGTTCTTTTCCTGCCATTAAAAAATGCACCTCCTCTAAAAGTTTAGTAAAGTTCTTTTTTAATTTTACTTACTTTTTGGGGTGCAGTCTTTTCTGTTCCTTTTAATAAACGAACAATATTTTGATGATGCTTTAAGATTAAGAAAATAGCACTTAAAGTAATAATAATATTAATTAAAGCTAAACTATCATAGTAATTGTCATAATTAACATAATGTAAGTAATTCACTCAAACAAGATGAGAATTTTGAAGTAAATTACCATTAAAGTTAATAACATCAATGCCACTTAATTGTGGGATTCAACATAATGCTCCTGTAAAAAATGCTGCTAAAATTGAAGAAACAGAAACTCGTTTTCAAATAAAAATTGTGCTTCATCAAACAACTGTAGCAATTAAAAAATAATATGGGTTAGTCATTCATAATAACCCTAAAAAAGATGAAACTGTTTTACCCCCTTTAAATTTATAATAAATTGGATAAGAATGACCAATTAAAACAAAAAAAGCTGGAATATAATAACTAGTTGAACCAAAATTAACCCCATTAATATTAATACAACTATTACCAAAGGCAATAAACATTGTAATAGTAACTTTTAGCATATCTAAAAACATAATGGCAAAACCTCATTTTTTTCCTAAAACACGACTAGTATTTGTGGCTCCGGCATTTTTAGAATGATAATCTCGCACATCAATTTTATAAATTTTTTTACTAATAAAGATTGATCAACTAAAAGAACCAATTAAGTAACCAATTATTGCCGTAATAGCTGTCCCTAAATATCCATATAATGTCATTCCCTCACCTCTCTTTTACTATTATATAGCAATTAGAAATAATTTAGTAAATAATTGTAAATAAAAGCATTATAATATAAGATATTAATAGTGAAAATTATATTTAAAAGGAATGATAGAGAATATGAGTATTGAAGATAAAACATTAAAGTATGATGAATCATCAATTCAGATTTTAGAAGGACTAGATGCGGTTCGAAAACGTCCAGGAATGTATATTGGTTCAACTGATGTTCGTGGATTACATCATTTAGTTTGAGAAATTATTGATAATTCAATCGATGAGGCATTAGCTGGTTATTGTAATGAAATTGATATTATTATTTATAAAAATAATGCGATTACAGTGGCAGATAATGGTCGTGGTGTTCCAACCGGAATTCATTCATCTGGTAAATCAACGCCAGAAGTAATTTTTTCAGTTTTACATGCTGGGGGAAAATTTGGTGGTGATGGTTATAAAACATCAGGAGGATTACATGGTGTTGGTTCTTCTGTTGTTAATGCTTTATCGTCAACTTTTGATGTCACAATTTATCGTGACCACAAAGTTTGAAGTATTAAATTTGCAAATGGTGGGCAAGTTAAAGAACCGTTAACAAAAATTGGTACAACAACAAAAACAGGAACAACAGTTACTTTTTTACCTGATCATAAGATTTTTAAAGTAATTGATTTTTCTTTTTCCACAATTTCAGAACGAATTCGTGAATCAGCATTTTTAAATAGTGGGGTTAAGTTGACATTAACTGACCAACGCACTGATAAAAAAGTATCATATTTATTTAATAATGGTTTGGAAGAATTCATTACTTATATGAATGAAGGTAAAAAAAGTATTACTCCAATTATTATGTTAAAAGGGATAGAAAAACAAATTGAAGTTGAAATAGCGTTACAATATTCAACTGAATTTAATGAAAATTTACTTAGTTTTGCCAATAATGTTAAAACAAGTGAAGGTGGCAGTCATGTTTCTGGATTCCGAACAGGATTAACAAAAGTAATTAATGATTATGCTCGCAAAGAAGGTTTATTAAAAGAAAAAGATAAGAATCTTGATTCGGTTGATACACGGGAAGGATTAACAGCCATTGTTTCAGTAAAAATTCCTGAAAATTTAATTCAGTATGAAGGTCAAACGAAAGGAAAATTAGGAACTTATGAAGCACGACTTGTTGTTGAAACAATTGTAGCAAAGCAATTTGGATTTTGATTAACAGAAAATAAGGCAAATGCTTATACTATTATTGAAAAAGCATTATTAGCTCGTAATGTTCGTGAAGAGGCTCGGAAAGCACGCGAAGCAGCTCGTAATAGCAAAAAACGTGGTAATAGTGATCGCTTATTAACCGGAAAATTAACCCCAGCTCAAAATCGAAATAAATTTAATAATGAGATTTTTTTAGTTGAAGGAGATTCGGCGGGGGGAAGTGCCAAGTTAGGGCGTGATCGTCGTTTTCAAGCAATTTTACCGTTACGCGGGAAAGTGATTAATGCTGAAAAAGCAAAACTTCAAGATTTAATGAATAATGAAGAAATTAATGTAATGATTAATGCCATTGGGGCTGGAGTCGGAAATGGCTTTGATATTAATGATGCCAATTATGGCAAAGTAATTATTATGACTGATGCGGATACGGATGGTGCGCATATTCAAACTTTATTGCTAACATTTTTTTATCGTTATATGCGACCATTAATTGAAAATCATAGGGTTTATCTTGCTTTACCACCTTTATTTAAAATTACTAGCACCAAAAATAAACATATTGAATACGCATGAGATGAAACAGAATTAAAAAATAAATTAAGTCAATTTCATGGTAAATTTGAATTACAGCGTTATAAAGGGCTAGGGGAAATGAACGCAGGACAATTATGAGAAACAACAATGGATCCCCAAACTCGTCAGCTAATTTTAGTAACAATTGATGATGCTGTTATGGCTGAAAGACGGATTGTCACCTTAATGGGAGATGATGCTAAAAAACGAAAAGATTGAATTGATGAAAATGTTAAATTTACTTTAGAAGATGATTTTCAAGCAATCATTAATTAAGTAGGATAACAATGTTACAAGCAATCAAAAAATTAATTAATACCCTAAATCAAACCAATCTAACTCTTAGTCAATATCAAAATTTTCAGTTATGACTTATTAAAATAAAAGAAACAAAAACAAGATTGACATTAGAAGTTTGAACAGGTAATGGCAGTGAAGATAGTGAAAATACAATTGCAACAACGATTGAACTTGCGATAGCAGATGAAATAGCATTAAATTGATGTTATGAAAGTTTACTATTAGCAGCGCAACAAACTACGGAAAAAGAAGTTTTTTGAAAAAAAAATATGCAACAAGTAACACCGCTTTATCAATTAGAACCAAGTAGTAACTTGTACTTGTTAACAAAAGAAGTCATTCATTTTTTTAACGATAAAATTGTTGCATTTGAATTAGAATATTATAATTATAATATATTAATAATTTTATTTGCTTGGCAAAAAATTAATATGGGAATTAATATTAAAAAAAGAACATTAATTAAACCTAACAATTTACCACTAAAAATTAATCAACAATTAAATACATTAAATTTAACAATTTATAAATTATTATTAATTGAAGGAACCTTATTTTATCAATGTGAAATTGATTGGTTATCTAAAATGGGTAAATATATGATTAAATCAGCAACAACAATTTATTATCAACAAGAATTTATAATCAAAACAAATATTTTAGCAGAGTTGTTACAGTTAATGGAAATTTGTAATAATCTTAATGACCGAATCTTAGCATATTTCCGGACATTGTTATTATTAACTCATCAACAGCAACTCTTTACTTATGATAAACATAAGGATTATTGAATATTAACAAAATTAGGGCAAAAGTTATTTTATCAAATTGATTATAAAAAGTTTATAATCAAGAATGAAATGATGAAAGTTGATTTACAGAGAGGAATTTAAAAATGAGTAATAACGAAAAAGAAAATGAATTAGTTTATAGTTTAAATGATATTATGTCAGAACGCTTTGGTCGTTATGCCAAATATATTATTCAAGATCGAGCCTTGCCTGATGTTCGTGATGGTTTAAAACCAGTGCAACGCCGTATTTTATTTGCAATGAATGAATTACGATTAACTTTTAATACGAGTTATAAAAAAACGGCACGGATTGTCGGAGAAGTAATTGGTAAATATCATCCGCATGGTGATACATCAGTTTATGATGCAATGGTAAGGTTATCGCAAGATTGAAAAGTCCGTTATCCATTAATTGATATGCATGGAAACAATGGTTCAATTGATGGGGACCCAGCGGCTGCAATGCGTTATACTGAAACTCGTTTAAGTGAAATTTCCTCATTTTTATTACAAGATCTTGATAAAAAAACAGTTGCTTTTGCTCCTAATTTTGATGATTCAGAACAAGAACCTGTTGTATTACCAGCTTTATTTCCAAATTTATTAGTTAATGGTTCAACTGGAATTGCTGCTGGATATGCAACAAATATTCCACCACATAATTTACATGAAATTATTAATGCAACAATTCATTTTATTGAAAAACCAGACAGTACGGTTAAGGATTTAGTAAAATATGTTAAAGGACCTGATTTCCCAACGGGGGGAATTATTCAGGGAAAAAGTGGAATTTTAGAGGCATATCAAACAGGAAAAGGCAAAATTATTGTTCGTAGCAAAATTGAATTTGAAAACAATGTTTTAGTAATTACTGAAATTCCATATGAAGTTATTAAACAAGACTTAGTTAAAAAGATTGATGATATTAAATATAATGAACCAGGATTAAATATTAAGGAAGTTCGTGATGAAACAGACCGCGAAGGGTTACGAATTGTGATTGAATTAGGTAAACAAGCTAATGTTGAAACCGTACGGAAATTTTTATTAAAAAATACTAATTTACAAATTTCATATAATTTTAATATGGTTGCTATTGCAAATAAACAACCACGACAATTAGGATTAAAGGAAATCTTAACCCACTATGTTGAACATCAACAAGCAGTTGTTACTCATCGTTCTCGCTTTGAATTAGCACGTGCACAAAAACGCTCAGAAATTGTTGCTGGGTTAATCAAAACAATTAGTATTTTAGATGAAGTAATTGCCGTTATTCGCCATTCAAAAGATCGCAGTGATGCAATTCATAATTTAGGGAAAAAATTCGGTTTTATCCAAATTCAAGCCGAAGCAATTGTCCAGTTACGATTATACCGGTTAACTTCAACAGATATTTTACAATTAAAAGCAGAACAAAAAGAATTAATTGCAACAATTGCTGAATTAAAAGCAATTTTACGTGATATTAATAAATTAAATAGTGTTATTATTCACCAATTAGAATTAATTAAGAAAAAGTTTGTTTCACGTCGTCGTAGTGTGATTGAGAATGAAATTGAAGCAATTGAAATTCAAAAAACAGAAACAATTATTGAAAAAGATTTGAACATTTGAATTTCACGAGATGGGTATTTAAAAGCGTTAGAAAATAATCAATTAGCACGGTTAGCAACTGAAGAATTTAAACGAAAACCAGGGGATTTATGAATTGCTGATTTTCAAGCTAATACTTCTGATAAAATTTTATTAATTACTTCAAAAGGAAATTATGTTATTATTCCGGTTTATAAAATTAAAACTGTTCGGTTACGTGATATTGGTGAACATGTTAATACTATTTCTGAGTTACCAGGAGAAGAAAAAATTATTAGTGCTTTCTTATTAAATGATTTTAATAAAAAAGAACAATACATTATGTTGGCAACTAAAAATGGAATGATTAAAAAGACAGCTGTTAAAGATTTTGAAGCAACACGAATTAGCAAGGCTCTTAAAGCTATTAATTTAAAAAATGATGATGAAGTTGTTGCTAGCCAATTAGTTGATCATCATCCATATGTTGTCATAACAACAGCAAACGGTTTTATTGTTAAATATCGTAAAAAACAAATTCCCACATTAGGGTTACGAACAGCAGGGGTAAAATCAATTAATCTACGTGATGATGTAGTTATTAATGCCGGTTATTGTGAAGATGATAATTTAGTATTAATTACTAATCTTAATACTGGGAAAAAAATTGATCTAACAGAAATTCCTACATCAACACGGCCAGTAAAAGGAACACGATTATATAAGTTAAATAAAGATATTAATGAACTTGTCCGCTGAACGTTTTTAACAAAAGGGAAAGATATTTTACATATGTTAAATCAAAATGATGAAATTGAGATATTTAATACTGATAAAATTCCTATTCATAAATTAGTTACTGCTAATCATACTTTAGGCTTTGAAAATATTGTTGATATTGTTATTCCCCATTATTATGATTTAAAACTAATCCCATCAAAAAAAGGATTAGAAAGTAGTAGTGCAGCTGCAAAAAAGCATCCGCTTCATCATAATGAACATGATAATGTAAACAATCTCAAACCCCTAATTGAAGTAACAAAACCAACGAATAATGCTGCTGTTAATAAGACAGAACCAAATGAAAAAAGTTATAATCAGGAAACAATCACCTCAGAAAAAAGACTGCACCCCAAAAAGTAAGTAAAATTAAAAAAGAACTTTACTAAACTTTTAGAGGAGGTGCATTTTTTAATGGCAGGAAAAGAACAAAAATTTAAAACATATACTGCAGAATTTCGAAAAAATACAGTAAAAGAAATTGAACAAACATCGC
>NZ_RCOO01000314.1:0-773 GCF_003987485.1 Spiroplasma endosymbiont of Megaselia nigra | reverse complement strand
TGATTAAATCCTTTTACTTATTTAGATTTAATTAAAAAAGGTCATAAAAAAGAAATACAACAAATATTAAATCAATTAGAAAAAGATAATAATCTTAAAAATAGAGAACAATTTAAAAATGAAAATTATTTAAATACTAATTGACAACCTTTAAATAGTAGTTGACTTGATAGTGGTATGTTTAATATTACAAATAAGTTAACTTTAACAGGTAATTTAACTATTTTAATATATACAAAAACAGCAAAACATCCGAAATTTTATGGACCTTATGTTTATCCTAGTGTTCCAGTTGAAATATGAAAATTATTAAGTAATGCTGTATCTAATGCTGGGACTTTATTTTGGCGTTATTGATTAAGAAAATGATTACCTAGTCATTTAAGAGATTATATTAAAAAACGATTACCACAAGCATTAAAAGAAAAATATCCCAAAGGAACTACTAAATTAACATTACCAACAGTTCAAAAATTACAACAAATTAAAAAGTTTATTAATAATTTAAAGATTGGACATTTTAATTTTAATTTTGCTGGTGAAATTAATAATAAAAAATGATATCGAGAGCGAAAAAGTGATGTTAAAAATATTAAGAATTTATATAAAACACCAGTTAAAAATATGTTTTACAAAACTAATCAAACTATTAAAACAATTAAGAAAACAAAAACAAGAGTTAATAGTTATAAGCCAAGTAATTTAAAAAATAAATATCGTAATCAATTAAGAGGTGTTTTATATGGAAAATAATTTAAATAATTTGTTATTTA
>NZ_RCOO01000063.1:0-6753 GCF_003987485.1 Spiroplasma endosymbiont of Megaselia nigra | reverse complement strand
CCCTTTGCCATATAAAAAATGTTTCTCCTAACTTTATATATTTAATAATAACCTAGAAAGGTTTTTTATTTCATATTCTCAGTTAAAAGAAACATTGTAAAAGGCCTAGTCCTTTATTTTTATTTTAATAATCTAAGGTTATAATATTACTATAGAAGAAAGAGAGTTGAAAAATGTGAAAGTAATAGTAATTGGTGGTTCAACAGCTGGCATGACAGCAGCAAGTAAATTAAAACGTATGTTAAAAAATGATGTTGAAATTATTGCTTATCAAAAGTTTAAATATCCATCATTAGGAGCTTGTGGAATTCCTTATTATGTTGGAAAACATTTTGACAATGCAGAAAGAATGATTGCACGAACTGTTGAAGAATTTCAAAATCGGGGGATTCTTGTTAAAACTAGTTGTGAAATAACACGCGTTGATTTTAAAACAAAAACTATTTACGGAATTAACTATAATACAAACCAAGAATTTATTGATAATTATGACAAATTAATTATTAGTGTTGGAGCAACACCACGTCGTTTAAATTTAGCAGGAGAAGACGCTGTAAATGTTTTTACAGGGACAACCTTGGAAGCTGCCATTGAATTACGTTCACGTTTAAAAAAGTAAAAAATGTTACTATTATTGGCGGAGGTTTTATTGAATTAGAATTTTGTGAAAGTTTTGGCTTGGCAAGAAAAAAAATTACGTTAATTGAAGCTGACAAATGAATTTCATGAAAATTGCTTGACGAAGATATTGCACATTTATTAGCAAATGATTTAGAAAAAAAGGAATTAAAATTAAAACAAATACCAAAGTAACAGAACTTGTTGTTGAAAATAATAAGGTAACAAAAATTAAATTATCACCGGAAGAAGAAATTGCAACATATTTAGTATTAGTTGCAATTGGGGTTACTCCAGCAACTAATTTTTTAAAAACAACAAATTTAAAAATGAATGAATTTGGGGCAATTTTAGTGAATAACCAATTTGAAACAAATATTAAAGATGTTTATGCTGTAGGTGATTGTGTGATGACAAAAAATATTATTGATAATAAATTAAATTATATGTCGTTAGCAACAATTGCAGCCAAAAATGGTAAGGTTATAGGTAATATTTTAGCGGGAAAGAAAGATCATTTTCCTGGTGGAATTGAAACAAGTATTATGCAGGTTTTCGAAAGTGAAATTGCTCGAACAGGATATACAAAAGAACAAGCAATTTTGAATGGTTTTAATGTGAAAGAGGTCGTTGTAAATGGAACAGATCATACACACTATGTTGCTGATGCGAAGCCAGTAACAATTAAAATTATTTATGACCAAAAAGATAAAATTATTGTTGGTGCACAAATTTTTGGTTATAATAAAGCTAGTTTAAGAATCAATGCTTTAATCCCAATTATTTGAACAAAAACTAAAATTGGTGAAATTGAGTATTTAGATCTACCATATTCACCTCCTTTTGCAAAAAGTGTTGATGTATTAAACGTTGCTTTGACAAAAATTAATGAGTAATAAAAATTAAAGGAGATAATAATATTAAATGACAGTAAAAAATGCAATTAATTGACGAAAAACTATTAAAAAATATAATAGTGAAAAAGTAATTAATCAAGAAGATTTAACAGTAATACTTGAAGCAGGGCGCTTAGCACCTTGTTCATTAGGAATTGAAGTAACTAATGTTGTTAGTATTACAAATCAAGAATTAAAAAATAAATTTGCTGATGAAGCAATGCTTGGCTGAAATCAAGAAAAAGTCAAAAATGCTAGTTGTATGATGCTTATTACGGGTACTAATCCATCTTATTTAGTTTCAACTCAATTTTTAACAAAACGCTTAGAACGAGTTATTAATCAAGCAGATGATTTAGAAAAAGCAATTAAAAAATATCAAACTTTTTTGCAACAAAAAGAACATCTTTCTGCGTTTGTTTCAGAACAAGCTCATATTGTAAATAGTTTTATTACAATTCAAGCTGCTGATTTAAGAATAGGAACTACTATTATGGGTGGTTTTGATGCAAAAAAATGTGATGAGTTATTAGCAAAACATTGTACGTTTGATCAAGGAAAATATCATAAAGTCTTAGCTTTAGCGTTAGGATACTATGATGAAGATGATGATAAAGCAACAATGCCACGTGTTAGAATTGATTTTAATGAATTTGCAAAGATTATTAAATAATCTTTGTTTTTGTTTAAATATGTGTTATCATTATTTACGTGCAAATAATATGCAGTCATATTATTAAAAGTGAGGTGAGTTATATGGCAAGAGAAGGAATCCATCCAAAATATTTTGATACTAAAATTATGTGTACAACTTGTGGAACTGAGTACATAAGTGGTTCTACTAAAGGAGAAGAATTAAAAGTTGATACTTGTTCTTCATGCCATCCCTTCTATACAGGAAGTCAACAGTTTGCTAATGCAGCCGGACGTGTTGAACGATTTAAATCTAAATTTAATAAAAAAGAAGAGTTAGTAAAACAAACAGAAAAAGCATCAAAAGCACAAAAAGAACTTAACAAAAAAACAGCGAAACCAAAATCTGATGAACAAAAAGCAGAATAATTGGTAAACCTTTATCTTAAAAAGATAAAGGTTTTTTTGATATTTTGTAATGTAATTTTATTAAATTAGAAACATAATTTTTCAAAAATTATCGGAAATATAAGTTTAACTTAACAATAACTATTTTTTATTATTTTTATTTGGGTATAATAAAATTAATTGGGAGCGTGGTATTTTAATGGAATTGAAAATTAATAATTTAAAGTATAAACGATATAAAAAAATTATTTTTAGTGATTTAAATTTTAGTGTTGATAGTCAAGAAATTTTGGGGACTCATTTTGAGAATAAGTTTTCACAATTATATTTTTTAAAATTGTTATTAGGAAAGAAAAAACCACGTAATGGAAAAATTTATTTAAACAATAGAAATATCACAACTTTATTACCAAAAGAACGTAGAATTGGTTATGTATCACCTGGCCCATTAAGATTAGTTTTTTTACCAACAAAATTACGCTTGGCTTATCATATTTTAAAAACGCCAAAATTTTTACATGATAGTTCATTAAAATATAATAAAAATAAATATTTTTATAAAAATTTAGTTTTTATTGGTAATGATTTAAATAAACAAGATTTAATATTAAAAATAGATAAAATCATTAATGAATATTTTAATAATTCAATTCATATTAAAGAAGAATGAATTGAGACTTATTTAACTAAAATTAGTGAATTCCATAAAAAAGAAATTAGTAAAATCTTAGATGATGATAAAGATTCAATTTTTATTCAAAGTTTACATACTTATACTTATAAAAGAGAAGAAATTCGTGTATATGAAGGTTATCTTGCATTTTTACAAGCTTTATGAGATAAAATTTATTATATTTCTGACTTAGATTATTTGTGTGATTGTTATGAAATTGCTAAAAAAAGAAAACTTAAAGATAAAAGTTTTGGTTTTATTGGGGCAAAATTAGTTTGTGAAAAGTATTTAAAAATATTGCAGACTGAAATTACATATGAACGTTATCTTTTAATTAAAGCACGAAAAGCATTAAAAAAATATCGTCTTAATGTTATAAATATGGTTTTAAAAGATAGTAAAAATAAGAGTGTTATTAAAGGAATTTTAAATAAAAGTAATTCCTCAAATATAATTACTTGAACAAAATTATCAGAAGATCAATGATTTAACTATAATCAAAAACAAGAACAATTAATTGCAAATTTATTACCAGATGAAGCAACAATTATTAAGGGAAAAGTTTTAGAATATTTTCATAAATATCATTTGGAATTATTAAATAATACATTAGAAACTCGTGAAAAAGATAATTCAATTGCTATTGAAGAAGCAAATGAAAAAGTTGTAACAGTTTATAATCAAGCTTTTGAAGAAGTTAAAAAATTAATGAGTAATTTAAATATTAAAATGAATTGATTTAAACTTACTAAAAATTTAAGTAGTTTTGATCATACTAAAATTAGATTGATTAATGCCATTTTAAGTAAGAAAGAATTAATTATTTTACATAATACTTTTGACAATTTAACTCATAATGAAGCAAATGAATTAAATGAAATTTTACTTAGTTTAAAAAACTATAATCCACAGTTAACTTTTTTAGTTTTAACAAAGAACATTGAGAATATTAAAAATTATGTTACACAATTATTATTTTTTGATAAGGATAATAATTACAAGTTGATGTCAAAAAATCATGCTGAATTTTTACCTAATACAATTAATTTATATCAAATAATGTATAATAGTTCAGAAAATGTTTTTAGCATGAAATATTCTATAGCAGAAAATGTTTTAGAAAATGAAAAAATTAAGATTAAATTACCTAAAGGAACTAAATTAATTGATCAAAAAGAATATTATTTAGCAGTTAATCCAAACTTAATCTCATTCCAAAAGACAAAGCAATTTAACAAAGATTTACATTTATTATATAAAGGACATGTTAAGTCAATTAAAAAAGTCTTTAAATCAATTGTTTGCTTTTTTGAAGTTAATGATGAAGTTATTTTTAAAATTTTTACAGAAAAAGAACTAAATTTAAAAAAAACAACAACAATATATTTTGAAAAGAATGCACTATTAGTTTATGATAAAGTTAACAATAATTTAGTTGCTAACATATAAGCGAGGAAAACAAATGCAATATTTAAAAGGAATTATTTTACAAAAAATTAAAGATTATAAGACAATTATTTGTTTACGTCATATTTCACCAGATGGTGATGCATATGGTTCAGCATTTGGATTAGCACAATTCATTAAAGATAATTTTCCAAATAAGAGGGTATTAGTTGATGGTGCACCAAATGATTTTTTAGCCTTCTTAGCAACACCTGATCTTATTCAAGCAGAAGATTATAAAGATGCATTAGTAATTGTGACTGATACAGCGAACATTGAACGAATTGATAGTAAATATTGGCAGAAAGCAAAAGAAGTTATTAAAATTGATCATCATCCTAATGTTACGCCATTTGGTGATATACAATGAATTGATGAAACTAAAATTGCAGTTTCAGAAATGATTGCTGAGTTAGTTTTAACATCAAAATTAATAGTAACACCAGAGGCAGCCAAATTAATTTTTACTGGAATTGTAACAGATTCAAATCGTTTTATGTATAGTAAAACTTTCCACAATACTTTTATGTTAGCAGGGCAATTAGTTGCGACAGGTTTTGATTTGCAATCAATTTATCAAAATTTATATGAAGAATCATGAGTTAATGTACGCTTTAAAAATTATTTGTTATCGCAAGTAGTTATTTATGATAAAGAAATTAGTTATGTTAAGATAACTGATGAAATGTTAAAAGAACATAATATGAGTTATGAGACTGTTAAACCATGGGTTAATATTATGAGTAATATTAAAGAATTTAAAATTTGAATGTTAGTAATTGAAAATAAAGCAGAGGGTTATATAAACCTTAGCATTCGTAGTAATACTTATATTATTAATAAAGTAGCAGAAAAGTACTGTGGTGGTGGTCATCAGTTAGCAAGCGGTGCAAAAATTTATCAGTGAGAAGATTTAGAACGAGTTTTAAAAGATTTAAGTTTTGTAATTAAAAATAACATTAAATATATGGGAGGTTAAGAATGTATTTTTTAAATAGTAAAGCTCAAATAGGCTGAATAGAAGTTATCACTGGTTGTATGTTTGCTGGAAAAACCGAAGAGTTTATTCGCCGCTTAGTTCGCCTAGGTTATGCTAAATTTGAAATTCAAGTTTTTAAACCAACAATTGATAATCGTTATAGTGAAAACCAAGTTGTTAGTCATAGCAAAAAAGCAGTTGAAGCAATATCAGTTAAGAATTCTGAAGAGTTATTAACAAACCTTAAACCAACAACAAATGTTGTTGGGATTGATGAAGTCCAATTTTTTGATAATAATATTGTTAAACTTGCTGATTCTTTAGCAGATAAAGGAATTATTGTTATTGTTAATGGTTTAGATAAAGATTTTCGAGGTGAAGCTTTTATTAATGTTGAACAATTAATGACACGAGCAGAAGAGGTTAAGAAATTGCATGCAATTTGTGTTAAATGTGGAAATTTAGCAAATAGAACTCAACGTTTAATTAATGGGAAACCAGCTAATTATTATGATCCAATTGTTTTAATTGGTGAAAAGGATAAATATGAAGCTCGCTGTCGTCATTGTCATGAAGTAACATAATAATGTAGGGGGAAAAAATGTTAACAAAAAGTGGATTAAATGCTGAAGTTTATTTTATTATAAATAGTAAGACAAAAAATATAAAAAAAATTAAAGCTCATTTTGTTGAAAATTTGCCAATTAATTCCAAAATAATAATTTTAGAAGACTTATTAATTAAGGAAAATGACAATGTGATTGTTAATGGTAATGTTTTTAAAATTAGCCAAAAAATTATTCATAAACATCCCATTAAAAAAACATTTGAAAGTTGCGAATATCGTTTAACTTTAGTTGACCAATTAAAAAATTTGCCAAAATTTCAAACATTAATTTCAAATCAGTAAAAAGTCATTAATTATTAGACTGCACCCCAAAAAGTAAGTAAAATTAAAAAAGAACTTTACTAAACTTTTAGAGGAGGTGCATTTTTATATGGCAAGAAAAGGACAAAAATTTAATAAATATACAGCAGATTTTAGAAAAATGATAGTACAAGAAGTTAAAAATAATAAGATAAGTTTTATTGCTCAAAAA
>NZ_RCOO01000313.1:0-781 GCF_003987485.1 Spiroplasma endosymbiont of Megaselia nigra | reverse complement strand
TCGTACATTAGGATTTGTTTCAATGGGCATTGATAATAAAGGTACTAAACTAGCATTTTCAACTATAGATTGTGGATAAGAATAAACACCATTAACATTACCTCAACATTTAATATTTCCAAATAACATTGATTTAGGATACTTAATTTCAATTCCAGTAAATACAGCATCTTCAGGCAATGATTTTTGTAAAACTAAATGAATATTATTTTGATTTTCTCATTTAAAATCAGTTATTTTAACTAAATGCGCATATTTAATAATATTAACCCCATCTGGTGAATAAGGGCGTTTGTATTCTTCAATGATACAACATTCATTTTTATTGTCTTCACTAATTGGTTCATTAATAGATACTATTTTTAAGTCGTAGGATTCTAAAAATTCTTTGTCTTGTTTTGGGATATTATTAATTAAAATATCTTTTTCATCAATCATTACATAACTTGTACTATTATCTTGGATTGTTGTGTTTTGTTGAATTTGTAACTTAAAATTAAAGTCACTAATTTCATAACCAACAATTTTAATATATTCATCTTTATCAATAAAACCGATTTTAACGCTATTTTGAGAGTAGTTTAAGGTAGTTTTTTGTTTTGTCTTAACAAGATTATTAATTTTATAAATATATAAGGTTCTTGCACGATCTTCTGTAAATAATTGTTCTAAATCGGGGTCGCTATATTGTGATTGATTAGCAAAGTCTAATGGAATACTATCAATTGAATAATCAATTGGTTCATCATTTTCTGCTAATTGTGCTAACATTTTTTCAGAT
>NZ_RCOO01000312.1:0-785 GCF_003987485.1 Spiroplasma endosymbiont of Megaselia nigra | reverse complement strand
CCGGACGTGGTACTAATAAAACATGAAATCATTTAGCAGAAAAATTATTTTTTGCTTGTAATTTTACTGATGCTTCATCTAATATTTTACGAAGATACGCCAACACCCACGAAGATACTACATTTGGCGATACAATTAATGTCTGTAACTATTTATATGATAAATATGGGATTGATATAGGACCCGACAATGAAAATGGCATTGTTTGACCTAAAAATGTTAAAGAAGGTGGCGAAATTGTTTTTCCTAGTGGTGTTCGCATTGCTTTTGCAGGTTATGCTAATGGTAATAAAATTATGGGGAAAGTTGGTAAAGGTAGCGGTATTATATCGGCCTGAACAGATGAAATGATACATGCTGAAGAAAAAGAAATTTTAACGGACAAAGAACTAGATAAAAGATATAATAATTTAAGAGTTTCAATGTTTCGTTCAAAAAGTTTAAAAGTATCTTATGAAAAATATACTGATGAAAATGATAATGAACAATATAATTTAGATAATCCTATTCCAGTAAAAGAATTATCTTGGACATTTCAAGAATGAGACAACATAGCAAAACAATATATAACAGTTACAACATATTTTCATAAAACATATTCTAATCAATTTACTTTTAATCCTTTTGATAAATACCATGTCTTTTATGAAAAATTTGTAACGCCATATTTACCTTTAAATGAAAGGATTAAAACTATTTTAAAAGAACACAATCAAATATATTCAGAAAATAAACAATCTTTTAATGGATTAGGTATTTTTAATCTGCGATTAACAATGGGTTCT
>NZ_RCOO01000062.1:0-6783 GCF_003987485.1 Spiroplasma endosymbiont of Megaselia nigra | reverse complement strand
AGATAATTATGCTCATCCATGAGAAGAAGAATATAAACATATTAGTAAAAAAACTTTTTATCCAACATTATTATTTTGATTAAAAGAACGATTACAAACTGATAATAGTATTAATATTTCTTATCCAACTATTAATGACTTTTCTAAAATTGATTATAACGAATATATTAAACTTATTGTTCCGTTTGATAATGATAGTATTTATTATGATGAAATTAATAAAGTATGAAAATCTAATACTGCTAATATTATTAATCCAGATTCTATAATGAAAACATTAAATCTTAATGATTTTGTTATTACTGAGGGTGGTAATAATAAAGGTAAAATATCTGTAACAAACGGTTACAATGATGAATTAGCAATTGATGATCCAACTAGTGGCGGTGAGTTTGTTAATTATATGAGAACACGACAAATTGGAATTAAATTAATGCCTACTCAAAGTGGTAAAGCGAATGCTTCATTTAATCAAAAAACAGGTGAATTAGAAATTTGAGACCCTTCATTTAAAAATAATGATATAACTGCTAATTTTGAAATTATTAAAACAAGTACAACATCAGAATTAAAAACAACTGATGATACATTGCCAACTACAAAATATATTAATGAACATTATCAAATTAAAAGTAGTGATTGAGAAATTGTAGATATTACTGATTGAACTCCTAATGTTAGTGAATATCAAATAAAAGATTGAGATAAAAATAAATATAAATATAAAGTATGAGTTAATAATCAATTTTTAAATAGTTTTTATTTATCAACTTATAAAGGATTTACAGGAAATATATCAAGTGGAATAACAACTACTAATAATGAAAATCAAATTGCACAATTAAGAAATAATGGAAAAATTATAATATATTCAAAAAATGCTCCCGCTAAAATGACTAAATTATATATTGAAAGAAAAAAAGTAAGTTAGAAAGGATTTTAGCTATGAAACAAGATAAAACAACTTGATTAAAAGGTGCGCTGCCTTGAAATTGATTTAAAAAAGACCCTATTCCGACTTATAATTGAACTCATAAAGATATTAAAGATTGAGAAAGAAAATATAAAATTCGTAGTTGAGTAGTTAGTTTTTATACATTGATATTTTTAGAATTAAATTGTTGATTAGAATATGGCATGATTAATGCAATAAAAGATAATATTAATTGATATAATTATGGTCAATATTGAGGTAATGGAATTGCTATTTTACTAACACCTTTATTTACACACGGAATTCAAGGTATATTTGTTGCTAGTAGTAAACCAAAAGTTGATATGAAAATTGATATCCCACGATTAAAAATATCTAAAGTAGGATTAGTATTTACAATTTTACCTTTAATAACTTTAATAATTTCTTTAATTATTATTTGAATTGATAAATCAAAATGAAAAAAAGACCATTTAAGATATTGTTTGGACTGCCGTATTAATCCGCGTGTTATTCAACCACGAATAGCAAAAGTATGAAACAAATTAGATGGTATAACGGAAGAAAAATTAAAAAATATACAAGATGAAAATATTAAAAAACAAAAACAAGATGAAAATAACAAAGAATTAAATTTAAAATAGACTATATATAGGGGTGGTTGATATTTTTGGGTGGTTATATAGTTTAATTTATAAATTATTTTGTTCTGAAAGGATAGATGGCCACTGTTTGAGTAAGGATAGAAAGGAATTAAATAAAATGAATGAAACATTAATGATTGTTTTACTTGTGTTAGCAGGTGCAGGTGGAATGGGTAGTCTTGGTATTCTAGGCTTATCTGCTAAAAAAATTAAAAAATATAAAGCAGAAATTAGAGAATTAAGAACTGCTGTTATTGCTCATGAAAAACATTTACGAGGACCTGATTTTGCAACAGAATTAGCCCTTAAAACAGGTCAAATTAAAAATGTTAAAAAACAAGTTAAAGTAAACAACAAAAAACAAGCACAAAAAGATGCTATTAGACAACTAACAAATAGTATTTAAAAAATAACCTTAATTGGTTATTTTTTATTTTTCTTTATTGTGACTTATATAAAAATTGATAAGATATTCTATTTTTTGTGAATAAGTAAAGTCATTAAATTCATTTCAAACTTTTTCTTCATTTTCATTTAAGTAAATATTAACATTACGAATTAATTTAGAATAATATTTTCCTGTTTTTTGATTAAATGAATGTTTCATAATATTAACCCTTATAATTAGCAATAATAATGGCATCTCGTAAATGATTACTTATTTTTTCATTATTATAAAATCAACCTTTACCATATTCATAAGTTAAATTTTCATCTTTACTAAATTTTTGAATACAACCATTATTATACTTACTTAAATTTTCCATATTTTTAACAACTGATTTAGTAAAAATAGGTGCTATTCACTTAGTTTTTTTATTAAAATTTTCATCTAATAAATAATTATAAGTATTAAATTTTATTGCTCCTATTAATTTTAATAAACTATCTCTATCTTTTGAGCCATTGGCATTTGTTGGTAAACAATCTTCAATATATATATTGCATTCTTGTTGTTCTTTTATATATTCCAAGATTTTTAATACATGTATTGTTCATTCTTTGCTTATTATTTCTGTTTTATCTACTAATTTGTTATTTATATAACAAACAATAGCAGTAGTACCAGTTCCTGATGGATCAATACCTATTTTTATCATTATAATAAAAATCTTTCTTTAAATTGATAATAAAAATCTTCGCTTTGTTTTCTAATCATAACTGGTGATAATTTTTCAACATTTAATTTTTCTTTTAATCAATTTTTACCTTTTGAAATAATATTTTGTTCTATTTTTGTATTTGTAATAAAATTTTTAATATTATTAAAATGTTCTTCACTCATTCAATTTGGATTTGAATTATTAATAATTTCTTTTTGTTCTTTTTCTTGCTTAAAATTATTCTTACTTACTTCACTATTATCAGGGTCTAATTCTTCTGTTGGTAAACCTAATAATTTACTTAAAACATACTTAACTCCATAAGTTAATGCTGAACCAATACTTTTAGCAGGGTCAGTATTTTTCCCTGTAAAAGGTCAGTAAGTTTTAATTTCTTCTGTTTCTTTACATAAAGTTAATTCCATTTCAAAATATGGTATATCATTAATTACTTTTAAAGTATCTTTCACATAACTCCAAATATATGTAATATGATGCTTTTTAAATTCTTTTTTAACTAATTCTAATACTTGTGCTTCACCAAAATAATTATACATTGTTCTACCATTCATTTGCATTGTTTGGTCTTTTTCTAAATATAATGATAAATCTTGTTGTATTTCACCAATACTTGCTCTTAATGATTTCTTAGTTTCTTGTGGCATTTTCTCATTCCTCTCTTTCTTGTCATATTAAAATTGCTTTTTTAATTTGTTCTAAATTTTGTCTAGTAATATTAACTTTTTCTTTAATTACTATTTTTAATTTTGGATTTATAATTATCATTAATATTTTTTTATTATCTATACAAAATTCTTTTTCTAATAAATAATAAAGTTTTAATTGCCAAATATAGCGTTCAATATCAGTTTTCTCATTAGAACTAGTAATTTTTCAATCACATATTATATATTTATTATCAGTTGTTATTCCAATAAAATCAGTTGTTCCACATAATAAAGGGTGAAAATATGTTTTTTCAGTTTCATAATGTTTAAATTTAATATCTTTAAAAGTTTCTTGATATAATTTTGTAAAATTTTTAAATAATTCACGATGTGATTTTATATCACAATCAATAAATTCAATTAATTCATCATCAAAATTATTTTTTATTCAAACATCAATCATATTATGTAAACATATTCCACGAATTTGTGCTAATTTTAAAATATTCTCATCAATTTGCAAAAAATCTTTTGGTACTAAAATATTAACAATTTGACTTACACTTGGTATTAAAATACTATACTTATGTAATTCATCATTATAAATATATAATGGTTTTAAATCTAATCTCATAAAATTGTTTCATCATTACCAATATTTTGATTATCATTATTAAATAATTCTTTTGTATCAGATGAATTAAATTCTATTTTTTCTTGTGGTTTTTCAGATTTTTTTAAATCATTATTTGTATGTAAAAATTCATAATTAGATACTTGAATTATTCATTCAGTTTTATTATCTCGATTTTTAAAAGATTGTAAAACACCAGTAATTGCTATTTGACTACCTTTTTGACAATATTTTTGTAAAGTAATTGCTTTTTTATTTCACACTTGACAATGTATAAAATCAGTTTCTTTTTGTTTTGAATGTGGGCGTGCTATTGCTAAATTAAAAATAGCATATTCTTTCCCATTTTGAGTTTTCTTAATTTCAATATCTTTTGTTGTTCTACCAATCCCGATAAATTGATTCATTATTTTACATCCTTACTAGGTAATTTCTTATATAAAGATTTATCTTTTATAATATAAGTATCTTCTCTTCGACCATTTACATATTGACAATATTCATCAAAATCTTCTTTAAATAATATTTGTTGTTTTAATTTAACAAGTTCTTTATCTTTTTCAGCAAGTTCTTTTTTAAGTTTTTCATTTTCTTCTTGTAGTTTGTTAAATTTAATTGATTCTGTTATAGTCATTATTAAATCTCCTCCAAATTCTTTTCCATAATTAAAGTATCAATATATTCATAAGCACTATCTTCTGAATAGCAATAATCTTCTAATGCAATGTTAAATAAATCATCTTCGGTATAAACTTTGCCATCTTCATCTTTTCACATATTATTCACATCCTTGTCATTTAATATTGTTATCTTCTAAATCAATAATTGTTGTTAATCATCCTTGTTCATTTTCAACATTACTAGTAATTTTTGCTTCTTCTAATGTATAAAAAAATAAAGTTTTAAAATCACCATATTTACTTTTCATTACTAATAAGTATCTTTTATTCATAATTTAATTCCTCCGAATATTCTTTTATAGTTATGCCACTATGTCTATGTTCCGTAATGCCACAATAACTATTAAATTTAAATGTCATTTCAAAATGACCATGTATTTTAATTTTTTTTAAAGTTTCTAAGGGTTTATTTTTAATTTCATAATCACTAGGAAGGTATATTCTTCTACATTGATTACAATGTTTATAACTTGCCATTTTTTCCTCCTAATTTTGTTTTCCTAATGCTCAATGCTCATCAGTCATATCTTCGAATGATACTGGATAACTTTTAAGCATTAATTCTTGTAATTTATTTTTTTGATCGCATTTTGAACAATAACCTCAATATCTTTGTTTAAGACAAGTTTTATTTAACTTTTTCATATAAATCTCCTAAATTATTCCTTTAATTTTTTTATCAATTTGCAATATTTTTCAACCATCTGATGCTAAATCTAAAATATCGTTAATTTTGTAATGTTGCATATAAGAAACAATAACATCTCATCTATTTTTAAATAAATTTAAGTACATTTTTGCTCATTCTAAACATTGTAAATCATAATGATTTTTATGATGTGAAATACGACAATTAATAGGCTGACAATTAACTCAATCAAATGATGTTGTTATTTCATTCCAAGTTTTATTAATATATTTACTTTTATATTCTGTCATTATAATTCCTCCTAGTTTTAACTCGCTGGCACTCACTCCCAAGTGAAAGTGCCAAGCGAGAATTAGTTATATAAGTATTTATCTATTTATTTACTACGCCATCCGCTTCACTGGGGGTGAGCGGTGGCGGTATGTTAATTATTTGAATGTTTAATAATCCACAGTTGTTTTTTTAATATTGACGCCAGACATATATATGTCTTCCTTTATCCGTGCCCATTTGTGCTTTCGCTCTGGGATTTGACGCTCAGTTTTTGAAATTAAATTTACTTGCACCCATACAAAGGACCGAATGCTAAACGCAAATTTAATTGTTTGTGTCACCATCTCTATTTTTATTGTCGTTTGATGTTAGCCTTGGACACATCACGACTATCGCTTAGTTATAAAACCAGCGCCGATTTACATATTTCCTCATACACTATTTCAGTACTTGCCTCGGCCGGCGGTGGGAATGAGTTGATACTCATGTTCTTATGGAAACACTTAGTTATTTAAAATAACCGTCCCACACTGCATTAAGTTGTTTTATAAAATTTAAGTTTTAAAGAACCAGTTTCTCAATCAAAGATAATTTTTGAATTTTCTAAGCGTTTATAAAACCGCTTTTGTTTTTTATCTTTTACTTTATTCAATAAATCTTTATGTTTTTCACAAGTTCATAAAACTTTATTTGATAAAAATTCTTCGGTAATGAATGATATTGCTTTATAGCAGTTATCAATATCACATATTTTTTGTTGCTTATTAATTTCCATTACTTACTCCTTCCTTTATTAAGTTTTTTTATTAGCAAATTAATTAACTGAAACAGAGAAAGGACAACACCTTAAAATTGGAGAAAAAACAGGTACACTTTGTAAAGATTTCTAAGATATTTAATAAATGTGTAAACAACTTAAAGAGGGTATCAAAAAGTTGTAATAAAAGGTTTCTATTTTAAGAATTTAAGATGCTGTCCTTTCTCTGAATCAATTAATAATTTTGGTTTTACAAATAAAAAAACCATTTTAGTAAATGGTTTATTATTTTTATTCAATTTCTATCTATTTTCTTAAAACCCTTCTTTTTTACATGCGACCAAATCGTAAATTTAATAGTATTAAAGAAAAATTTAAAGTTTTATTTACTGATGTAACTTATTTAATTTGAAATGGTAAAAAACATTATCAATCAACAAT
>NZ_RCOO01000311.1:0-790 GCF_003987485.1 Spiroplasma endosymbiont of Megaselia nigra | reverse complement strand
GTTAATTGTTCACCTTTAAAATTACCAGCAATATAGTCTACTGGTTGAAAATTACTATCAGGGTCTCCTTCAACTAATAACAAGTCATTTTCAATAAATGAAGCCAACATTTTACTAATTTCTTGGTCAACAACACCAGTCACTCCATTAGTATTAATGGTAAATTTACCACTATTTAACAATGGGTCTAACATTATCTTTTCAGCGATAATATCTAAAATACTGGCAAATTGTTTACCATAACGAGCAGAAGGTTCAAAATTAGGGTTATTAGGAATAATTTCAATTGGTATAAAATCAATTGGCAATATTTCTTCTCTTTGTAATGTTGTATAGTTATTTCATTTTGCATAATCAATATATAAATCGGTAATAGTACTGTATAATAGTGTTTTTAACTTTCTAATAACTTTTACTTGTTTAGTTACATAATCAATTTCTAATTTTTCAGTAATAAAAACACTGTGGTCATTTTTAATATAAGGGTCATAATCAAAAGTACACGATACTAGATTACCTAATTCATCATACTGGTCATTGTAAAAATCAATAGTAATAAAATTGAGTTTTGAATTATTAGCAAAAATAAAATATGCACCCTTACCATTCTTATTAATTTTATATTCGTTATATCAATTCTTATTAGTAAAGTCCTGCATTTTTAAAAAGTTATTAATTAATTTAGTATCTATTTTTTGATTAGTAAGTGGATTATAAATGCTAATTTCTAAATCTCGTGGATTTAAAAAATTAGCATTATCTTCACAAATTCTTTTTTCTAAAATCTCAT
>NZ_RCOO01000061.1:0-7003 GCF_003987485.1 Spiroplasma endosymbiont of Megaselia nigra | reverse complement strand
TTTTTGAGCAATAAAACTTATCTTATTATTTTTAACTTCTTGTACTATCATTTTTCTAAAATCTGCTGTATATTTATTAAATTTTTGTCCTTTTCTTGCCATATAAAAATGCACCTCCTCTAAAAGTTTAGTAAAGTTCTTTTTTAATTTTACTTACTTTTTGGGGTGCAGTCTAGTCATCCAATACTAATCAGTCATGAGTTGGTACTTCATTTTGTAGCATTAAAAATCACCTCTGATGGGATTTTATCATAAGAATTAAAATAAGAAAATATAATTAGTATTTAAAACTAAATAAAAACTGGTATTACCAGTTTTTATTTTTTATAAAATAATTCAATCACTTTTTTTTGTTCAAGGTGCTTTTTTATTAATTAAATCATAATATAATTTACCTTCTAAATGTGCTTGTTCATGTTGAAAAACAATTGCTTCATAACTAAGGGCAGTAATTGTTACTTGTTGTTGTTTTAAATAATCATAACCTTCAATAATAATTCGAAAACTACGAGGGACAAAACCTTCTTTATCACCATTAACGCTTAAACAACCTTCGCCTTCTTCTATACAAGCTATTTGTTCACTTTTTCCAATAATTTTAGGATTAATCATTGCATGTTCAATTATTTTTTTATCTCCTGTTTCGTCATCTGTCTCTTCAATTCGAATATAATACATTTTAAGATTATGTCCAATTTGAGGAGCGGCTAAACCAACAGCTGGTCTAATTGTATGACCACTATTGTTTTGCGGATCTTGGGAATATCTTACAAAATCAATTAATTTTTGCATTACAAGTTCATTTTCAGGTGCTAATGGTAAGGAGACATCAATTGATGGTTGTCGAATTGACGGTTTATAATCAAATACTAGTCAGTCTTTAGTTGGTATTTCATTTTGCAACACTAAAAATCACCTCTTAAAAAATTATAACATATTCAGCAATTATTAAAGAAAATTCTAAAGTTTTAGTATAATAAAAAAAAGAAAGAGAAGGGTTAAGAAGATGCGCGTAATTAGTGGAAAATATAAGGGTTATCAAATTAAAACATTAGATGGAATGAATACCCGGCCAATGACGGCACGTGTTAAAGAAGATACATTTAATATTTTAGATAATTATTTTATTTATGAAAATAAAATTGGATTAGATATTTTTGCTGGAAGTGGTCAATTAGGAATTGAGGGGTTATCACGGGGATTACAACAATGTTATTTTAATGATTCGCACCAAGGTGCCTCCAAAATTATTGAAACTAATTTAAATAACTTAAAAATAAATAATGCAAAGGTATTAAATTATGATTATAAAGTTTTATTAAATTGAATGATACAACAGAAAGTATTAATTGATATTTTATTTTTAGACCCACCTTTTAAGCAAATTGAGTATTATTATGATATTATTACTATAATATTGAATAACAATATTATCAATAACTATGGAATAATAGTTTGTGAATCAAATCAAATGTTGTCATTTGATCAATTTAATTTAGTTATGTTACGTTGTAAAACATATAAAAAAAAGTATTTGTATATATTAAGATTAGAAAAAGGAGAATGTTAATGTGCAGAAAGAGGGTTTTTTAATTATTTTTTCTGGCCCATCAGGAGTCGGGAAAGGGACAATATGCCAAGAACTTTTTAAATATGAGGAGTTGAATTTGGCTTATTCAGTTTCAATGACAACAAGAACAAAAAGGCAGGATGAAGTTGAGGGGGTAAATTATTTTTTTCTTGACCGACCAACATTTGAAGCTGCAATTAAAAATGATGAATTATTAGAATATGCTGAATTTGTCGGTAATTATTATGGTACGCCAAAATCATATTGTATTGAACAAATTAATAATGGAAAAAATGTTTTATTAGAAATTGAAGTACAAGGTGCAACACAAGTGTTACAGAAAGTAACTGATGCAGTTTCAATTTTTTTAATTCCACCAAGTTTAGAGGAATTAGAAAAACGAATTAGAGGCCGAAAAAGTGAACCCGAAGAAGTATTACAAGCACGATTAGCAAAAGCAGCTGATGAACTTCCATTGCAAAGTAATTATAATTATGTTGTGGTAAATAACACTGTAGAACAAGCAGTTGCAGAAATTAAAACAATTTTAGAACAAGAAATTGCTAATCGTTCGTAAGTTTAAAGGATTAAAAAATGCAAGCAAGAGAAATAGCGTGAAATATCTTATGAAAAATTTTTGCAAAAAACAAGTTTAGTAATCATTTATTATCAAATATTGTAGAACAAAATGATGATTTTACTGATCAAGATAAAACTTTAATTTATCGAATTGTTTATGGTACTTTAAAAAATAAATTGTATTTAGAATATATTGCTAATCAATTTATTGAATCCAAAAAAACTAATCAAAAATTACAAGTTTTATTATGAATGAGTATTTATCAATTTCGTTTTTTAGATCTTATCCCTAATTATGCAATTGTTAATGAAGCTGTTAATATTAGTAAAAATATAAATCCAAAGTATGCTGGTTTTATTAATGCTACGTTAAAAAATATTTTTGTCAGTAAAGATGAGATTTTTGAAATTAATATTGCTGATGAAACAAAAAAATTAAGTATTAAATATAGTTTTCCATCATCATTATATTTAATTCTTCGTAATGAATATAGTGAAGATATTGCTCAGCAAGTAATGGTTGATAGTTTAACAATTCCAAAACTTTCATTTCGCGTTAATACCCTAAAAATTAGTCGAGATGAATTATTAGCTCAATATTCAAATTATAATTTAACAAAAAGTTTAGTATCTTCTGTGGGTGTCATTGCCGATAAACCGGTTGTTAATTCAGAAATGTTTAAAAAAGGTTTAATTTTTATTCAAGATGAAATGAGTATGCGCATTGCAGAAGTATTAAATCCGCAAGAAACTGATCGCGTGTTAGATATGTGCAGTGCACCTGGTGGTAAAACAACACATTTAAGTCAAATCATAAACAACAAAGGGATTATTGATGCATATGATATTAGTGAAAAGAAGATTAATTTAATTAAAATGAATGCTAGTCGATTAGGAATTACGAATATTTATCCACATTTATTAGATGCTAGAAAAATTAATCCTGAAATTCAATATGATAAAATTCTTTGTGATGCCCCCTGCAGTGGTTTAGGGGTAATTAAACGAAAACCAGAAATTAAATATCATACTTTGACTAATCAAAAATTAGCAAATTTAGTTGAGATTCAAGAACAATTATTAGATAAAGCTTATCAATTGTTAAAACCAGGTGGAATTTTGGTTTATTCTACTTGTACTTTTGGTGGATATGAAAATACTGTTCAAATCCGCAATTTTTTAGCAAAACATCCGGATTTAAAAATTATTGCAACAGAACAAATTTTTGGTTATGAAAATAATACTGATGGATTTTATTATTGTAAAATTAGAAAAAAAGATAAGTAATTATAAAAACTATGTAAAATATATATAAATAAAAGAAGAAAGGAACCACAATTATGAATACGAATGTTAAATTAATTGAAAATCTGTTAGAAGAGTACTTAAAGGCAAATAATTTAACAACACCAGTGATGGTTGAAAAACCACATCAAGAAGGATTTGGTCATTTATCAACCAATTTGGCTTTGTTACTAGCAAAAAAATTAAAAAAGGCACCAAATAAAATTGCTGAAGAAGTTATTGCTTTTATTGAAAAAAATAATAAATCATATTTTAAAAAGATTGAAATTGCTGGTGCGGGATTTATTAATTTTACCTTAGCTGATGATCAGTTACATCAAGTTATTAATGAGGTTTTAAAACGAGAAGAAAAATATGGATATTCAGCTCCAAAGAATTTTACTTATAATTTAGAAATTGTTTCAGCTAATCCAACGGGATTTTTACATATTGGTCATGCTCGGAATGGTGCCATTGGTGATAGTGTTGCTCGCATTTTGCGAGCAGCTGGTTATCATGTTCAAACTGAATATTATGTTAATGATGCTGGTAATCAAATAAATACTTTAGCAGTGACGGTTTTTGTTAGTTATTTAAATTTATTGGGTAAAAAAACCGAATTACCTCCTGATGCATATCGTGGCGATATGTATGCTGATGTTGCACAATATTTTGTTGACAATTATCAAGATAAATTTATTAATTTAACTTTTGATAAGGATTATAAAATTAGTGATCCAAAGGTACATGAAATGTTTCGTAAAAAATCAGTTGATTTATTTTTAGATATTATTAAAAAGCAATTAAAATTATTTCGAGTTGATATTGAATATTATTATTCTGAAGCTGCAATGTACGAGGGAGGAAAAATTGATGCAACATTAGTCCAATATGCCAAATTGGGAAAAACTTATGAACAAGAGGGTGCACTATGATTAAAAACAACTGACTTTGGTGATGATAAAGATCGTGTTTTAGTTAAATCAAATGGTGATTTAACTTATATTACTCCTGATTTAGCATCACATAATGAACGTTTAATGCGAAGCAAAGCAGATAAATTGGTTAATTTTTGAGGTGGTGATCATCACGGTTATATTGTACGAATGTTAGCGGGGTTACAGTTATTAGGGTATAAAAAAGACATTTTAGATATTGATATGATTCAAATGGTGCGGTTAATTAAAGACGGTGCTGAATATAAAATGAGTAAACGAAAAGGGACAGCAGTTTGATTAATTGACTTAATTGAAGAAATTGGAGTTGACCCAATTCGTTATATGTTAGCTTCAAAAAGTGCTCAAAGTCATATGGACTTAGATATTGGTATTTTAAAAGAGCATTCTTCAAAAAACCCTGTTTATTATGCACAATATGCAACAGCGCGTTGTAATAGCGTGCTAAAACAAGCCAAAATGAGCAAAATTAATATTACGGATGTTAAAACCTTTGAATTATTAACGTCACAAAAAGAATTAGACCTTTTAAATGAGATTGATTTATTTAATCGTTGCATTGAAGGAGCAGCAAAATTACGTCAACCACATCTTGTCTGTGATTATGTGCAAAATATTGCGCGGCAATTCCATTCATATTATAATGAATCAAAAGTTATTAATTTAGATAACTTAGAATTAACAAAACAGCGTTTAGTATTTATTAAAGTAATTTATCAAGTTTTATCAAATGCCTTTAATTTATTAGGGGTTAATGTTATTGAACAGATGTAATTATTTAGGTTATGTTATAATCTATAAGACAGAAAGGGGGTGCGGGTGTGTTACAAAATAATTGAGATGTTTTTTTATTTAATCCATTAATGTTATTATTGTTATTTGTTCTTTACATATTAATTTTAATAAAAAACATTAAAATTAAACATACTAGTCAGAGGGCATTCTTTATTCAAACGTTTTTATATTGATTTGCATTATCATCAATTATTGGTGATAATTTTGAGTTCCGTGATTTATTCTTTGCCGCATCAATTAATAATATGGAAGGAATTGCCATTATTGCAGCAACTTCCCTTTCTCTTTATGCTTTTTTGGCGATGATTCCTTATGTATTTTTACATAAGGTTTTTTCTCGTATTGGTTGACATTTTTTTCAATATACAATGTTTGGAATATCAATGCTTGGAATTTTTATTTTAATTGTTTATCCTTCCGCACCAACATTAATTATCGCGGCAATTTTTCTTGGTTTTGGAATTATTACAAAGGCTAGTTATTTTTTATCATATAATGAAGCATATGGCCGTAAGTTTTTTCTATTTAAAACAATTAGTTTAGTAGCGCCATTAATGACATTTGCGCTTATTTTTGGTAGTGAGTTTAATAATATTGTTATTACAGTAGGAAGTAATTTAACTAATCAGTTGCAAATAGGAATTATTGGAATTGGTGCAATAATTGCTATTGTGGGTGCAACCATTTTATATGCTTTATTTTCACATAAAGAATTTACATCAACATCATTTACGATTGAACAGCAAAAAATGTTTGAACCATTTAAATCGGGAAAAGTATTAATTATCTTTTTTATGATAATTTTAATTATTATTTTAAAAGAAGTGTCTCAATCAAATATTTATCTTTGATTGTTAGGCCAACGCACATGAGAAAAATACCATGATGTTTGAAAAGTCAACCAATTTGTGCGTTTAAATGAACAATTATTCCTAATTCCACAATTTTTTGGTGCTTATTTAGCTTGTCATTTACTGTATAATAAAATTGGTGTTAAATATTGCTTTGGGTTAGGGTTATTACTATGATTTATTTTCTTTAGTATTACTGCATTTAATCATTCGCCAGAAGCTTACTTAGCATTGCAAGTTATTAATGGATTAGCTTTTGCTATGTGTTTTAATATTTTGTTTGCAATGATGTGCGAATGAAAATATCGTTCACCAACAAATAAACCGATTGTAGCACAATTTCAATTATTATGATTTGGGTTAGAATTTATTATTAAATTTGTTGATGATGTGATGCGTGATAAAAAGGTTGGCATATTTAAAAAATATGTTTATGGTCAACAATATATTCCCCGTGATAGTTTTGCGATTCAAATTGATAATATTACAACAATTATTTCAACAATTTGTGCCACAATTGTTTTACTTTTATTGTTAATATTTTATTATACTTCAGACCTAATTTTAGCTGAATATCGTAATCATTTACGTTTATTAGTTCCGAAAGTTAATCTATTATTACGCGAAAGTTTTATTAGTCGTGTTAAATCAAATTCTGAAACAAATAACAAGAAAAAAACTTAAATAAAATAATTGTTGTTTTAATAAAAGAATATTTTTAGTATTTTTTTAAATTATGGTTAAAGGAGATTAGAATGAAAAAAAATAATTAAGATTTTAATGGCACTACAAATAGGCACTACTTCTGCTAGTTTTTTAACATCTTGTGTTAAAAAATATCAATATATGTATGATATTTGGGTAATTACGGTAGCCGGAAAAAAGCTTAGGTTTTATAAAAATATAAATTAAAGTAATTAAATATAAATTAAAGTAATCGCTTATTAGAGCGATTTTTTTATTTGCAT
>NZ_RCOO01000060.1:0-7137 GCF_003987485.1 Spiroplasma endosymbiont of Megaselia nigra | reverse complement strand
GGGTAAAAATTATCATTGTGCTGATAATATTGTTATTGAAAGTTTTCATTCTTTATTAAAAAAAGCAACAATTCATAACAATATTTACTTATCGCATGATGAATATATTAATGATGTTAAAAAATGAAATAAATGATATTCAAGCCGCAAAGAAAAGGATATAATAAATAAAAGTTTATAAACCTTTTTTACTAATACTTACTTTTTGGGGTGCAATCTAGGTAAAAACCTACTATTAAATGCTAATTTAATGCGTGGTAGCAAAGTATACAATAATAAATTATTAAATATCTTTCATCAAACACCAATTAAATTAAATAAAGTTTTAAATCATTTAAACCCAAATTTTTATATTCAAAAAGTAACTAAAAAATTATTAGCCCCAATTGAAAAACAAATAATTACTATTAAACAAAAAGTAATTATTTGTTTTTCAATTGGGGCTAATAATTTTTATTGCAATGATTGAAGTTGTCATAAATGGAATTTTTTCAAATTACAAGGTAAAGGAAAAACAAGTTATTATTATTTTAATGGCTGCCATTGGTTTAGTCTTAATGTTTAAAGATACTAGCTCATTGGACAATTAATATAATCTTTACTATTGCCTTGATCATAACATGATTTATAATATACCTTAGTAAAATCAATACTTTCTTTTGTAATAATTGGTGCGGCTGCATCATAAAAGTAAAAATATTCTTGCCTCAATAATCCTTGAACGGTCGTTTGAAATTTTGATGTTGTTAAGGGTCCAGAAGCAATCAATGTAATTGCTTTATCATCAATAGTTGTTGCCTCTTGGTCAATTAAAGTGACATTTGAATTATTTGTTAACCATGTTGTAATATATTCTGAAAAATGATTCCGATCAACAGCTAATGCTCCCCCAGCTGGAACACGGCTTGCATAAGCTGCTTTAATAATTAATGAATTAAATGCTAGCATTTATTGTTTTAATAAACCAACACCATTCGTTAAACTTTCACTACGTAACGAATTTGAACAAATCAATTCTGCAAAGGAATTTTGTTTTTGCACTGGATTTTTTATTAATCGTTTACTTTCATATAAATTAACCTTAAAACCTCGTCGTGCTAATTGATACGCTGCCTCGGTTCCTGCTAATCCAGCCCCAATAATGTTAATCGTTGGAATTGCCATTTGTTATTTTTCCTTTTAATTGTTGATATTGTTCTAAATATTGGGCATATTTTTCTTGTTCAAGTTTAATCTTTTCAGGATTTGCTTTTGCTAAAAAACTTGTATTATTTAAAATATTTTTGCTTCGTTCTAGTTCTTGTTCAAGACGAGTTAATTCCCCATTGATTTTTTGTTGTTCTACTGTTTCATCAACAATATCATTCAACCCAACTTCTAAAATAACATTCGTTAATGGAATTGTGGCATATTTTTGGTTTGCATCTTTTTCTTGAAGTACACCCATCACTTTACTATTAACCATTTTTAAAATAAATTCATTAATTAATGCAATAACATTTGTAGTAATATTATTTTTACTACTTATTTGATCAAATCAAATTTCAATAATATCTTCTTTTTTAATTTGATAATTACTTCGCAATTCACGGATTGCAGCAACAATTTCCGTTACTAAATTCAAATAATCAACATTATAATTAAAATTAATTTTTGGGTAAACTTCTAACATAATTGACTCTTTCAAATTTAATTTTTGATAAATTTCTTCTGTTACAAATGGAATAAATGGATGTAACATAATTAAAATTTGTTTTAAAACATAAAACAATGTTTGAATTGTTATCTTCTTGATTGTGGCATTATTACTTTGTAAATTAACTTTTGTTAATTCAATATATCATGAACAAAACTTATTTCATACAAAATCATACAAATCTTTGCCAACTAAAACAAATTCATATTTTTCCATATTCGTTTGTACTTTAGCAATTGTTTTTGTTAATTCAGTTAAAATTCATTGGTCAATAGCATTTTCTTGATGGTTTAATAATAAGTTTTTAATTTCTGTTTCAAAATTAACCAATGGTTTAAAATCACTTGTTAAATTCAGTTCAACATAACGAGCAGCATTTCATAACTTATTAATAAAATTTCAAGCACTATTAACTTTTTCTAAAGAAAAACGTAAATCTTGTCCTGGTGCACTATTTGTAACTAAAAAATAGCGTAATGTATCTGCACCATATTCTTTGATAACATCCATCGGATCAATCCCATTCCCTAATGACTTACTCATTTTTCGGCCTTCTTCATCACGAATTAAACCATGAATTAAAACATCATTAAATGGTTTTTCCTTTGTAAACTCTAATGAGTCAAACATCATTCTTGAAACTCAAAAGAAAATAATATCATAACCAGTCACCAAAACATTAGTTGGAAAATAGCGATGAAATAATGTTTTATCTCAATTTCATCCTAAAGTTGTCATTGGTCATAATGCTGATGAAAATCAAGTATCTAAAACATCTCCATCTTGAATTCAATTTTTACTATTATCTGGTGGAGTTAAGCCAACATGAATTTTTGTTGAATCATCTTTATGATATCATGCTGGAATTTGATGTCCTCATCATAGTTGCCGTGAAATACATCAATCTTGAACATTTTTCATTCAATTAATTAATGTTGTATTAAATCGAGAAGGATAAAATTGAATTTTATTTGGTGATGATTGAAATTTAATAATTTTTTCAGCAAAATATTCCATTTTAACAAATCATTGGTCTGATAAATATGGTTCAACAATAGCACCACTTCGTTCTGAAAAACCAACTTGATGAGAATGATCTTTAATTTCAACAATTAACTTTTGGTGATCTAAATCATGAACTAAATTTTGACGGGCAGTAAAACGATCTTGGTGATGATATTTTCCAGCCAATTCGTTCATTGTCCCATCTAAATTCATACAAATTGGCATTGCTAAATGATGACGCAAAGCAATTACAAAATCATTAGCATCATGTGCTGGTGTACATTTCATTGCTCCCGTTCCAAAATCTTGGTCAACATAATTATCACAAATAATAGGAAGCAATTCACCATTTGCTGGATTTATCACTTTTTTATTTCAATATTTGCGATAACGATTATCATTTGGGTTAACAACAACACATTGATCAGCAAACATTGTTTCTGGGCGTGTTGTTGCAATTGTTAAAAACTCACTTGTACTATTTTCTAAAAAATATTTAAAATAATACATTTTGCCTTGTTGCTCTTGATAAATAACTTCAATATTTGATAAAGCGGTTTTTTGTACGGGGTCTCAAGAAATAATCCGTTTACCACGATAAATTAATCCTTTTTGGTATAAATCAATAAAAACTTTTTGTACTGCTGATGTTAAATTATTATTTAATGTAAATTGCTCACGTGAATAATCTAATGCTAATCCTAATTTAGCTCATTGCTCACGAATAATTTCAGCATATTCTTCCTTTCATGCTCAAACTTGTTCAATAAACTTTTCTCGTCCTAAATCATGTCGTAAAATATTTTTTGTTATACGTAAACGTTCTTCTACTTTTGCCTGTGTAGCAATTCCCGCATGGTCCATTCCTGGTAAATATAAAGTATCAAATCCTAGTAATTTTTTATAGCGAATAATCAAGTCTTGCAATGTTGTATCTCAGGCATGACCTAAATGTAATTTCCCAGTCACATTTGGGGGTGGAATAACAATACTAAACTTTGGCTGTTTACTTGTAACATCTGCAGTAAAATAACCTTTTTTCTTTCAAAATTGATATTTTCCTGTTTCGACCAAGGCATGGTCATATTTCTTTGTTAATTCTTTTCCCATTTTTGTTTCCTTTCTAAATAAAAACTCCTATTATTTAAATAAAATAATAGGAGCAATTATTTTCTAAATAATTACGGTACCATCCTTTTTTAATAAGTATCACTTATTACCTTAATTAAAATATCAAGTTAAAATATTTAGCAACCTTCATTAAAACAATAGATTAATTTCACACCATCAATTAACTCTCTGAACTATTTTTTTAATTACTCCTCTAATATTTATGGTTTTATTATAATTCTTTTTCAATTAATTGCAACCTTTTTTGTTCTTCCAGGAATATTATTCTAAAATAAAAATAAAAGTTATAATTAACTTTTATTTTTATTTTTTTCTAATTTTGTGTCTTCTGCCTTTTTAATATTATTGTTTCAATCTTTATACATAAAAAAGACAAATCCGCCAAATAAAACAAGAAACAACACAATAATAATCGTCAATGTAATAATTAATCAAGTTGCCATCATTTTTTAGTTCTCCAATCCTTCTTGTCACATTCCAACTGGTACTGGTTTAATTTGATATTTTCTTAACACAGTAACCAATAAAATACTACATATTAACGGCATAATAATTCCTAATAATACTGCTAATACTGATAATCATCAAGGTTTTGATAACCCTGAACTAATAAAGACATAAAACATAAAAACACTATTAACTGCTAACAACAATGGTGTTAAATACGAAATCGCAAATTTATATGTTTTACCAATTTTAATTCACGAATGTGCATTATTGTAGGCAATCATTATTGGTAATTTTTTGTAAATATGAATAAATAAAATAATTTCAACTAAAGCCATCACTAACATATTAACACTACCAGCTAAAGCTTGGAACGAATAAAGTAATTGGTTAGTATGAATTTGAATTATGAGTTCAAACATTAATTACAGCAGAAACAGTAGTTTTACATGATTTTGAAAAAGAAATTTATTTTGAAGGGTTTATGCCAATTGAGGTAATGGCAAAAAGGGGGATTAAGTCATTATTGTTTGGACCATTAGTTTAGAAACCACAAATGGTAACCGTCCATATGCTGTTGTGCAATTACGTCAAGATGATGCAATTGATACATTATATAATTTAGTTGGTTTTCAAACTAATTTGAAGTTTCCAGAGCAGCAACATTAGTATGATTCCAGGTTTAGCAAATGCTCAGATTGTACGATATGGTGTTATTCATAAGAATAATTTTATTAATTCTCCAATTTTATTAAATCAATTTTTACAAGTAAAAAAACATCAGAATGTATTTTTTGATGGTCAAATTATTGGTGTTGAAGGATATGTTGAATCAGCAGCCACAGGAATTATTAGTGCCCTAAATATTGCAAAATTATTAAATAACGACCCAATGTTAACATTTCCACCCGAAACAATGATGGGCGCATTAGTGAATTATATTATTAATGCTTCAAAAACTAATTTTCAGCCAATGAAAGCAAATTTTGGCATTATCCCTCCCTTTGAACAACATTTTAAAAGTAAAAATGAAAAATATTTAGCATATAGTGAACGTGCGTTAACAACATTAAAACATTTTATTATAAACAATAATTTAAATGTGGAAAGTATCTTTTAATAATTTTAAAAAAGCATAAAATATAAATAGAATAATGCAGAAAGAAACGAGGCGGTAAAAATGAATTTGGAATTGAATGCATTAATTAATGGTGAATTAATCAATAATGGGGATTGATTAGAAATAATTTCACCAATTAATAATAAGCCATATGGTCGTGTTCCAGCTCTAAAAGAAAAAGAAATAAATGAAGCGTTTAAGTGGGCTCGACAGTCACAAAAAGAATGAGCAAATTTAACTTTATTTGAACGAATTAGTTATTTGCAAAAATGAGCAAAATTATTAGAAAGTCATAAGACAAAGCTTGCGAAAATTATGGCCCATGAAATTGGAAAAAGTTTAAAAGATGGTCAAGTTGAAGTAGAACGTAGTATTGAATATATTGATTACACAATTGAAGAAGCAAAACGAGTTTTTCCAGAAACATTAACTGGGGATGGTTGAAATATTAAAAATAAATTAGGGATTTTTTCTCGTGTTCCAAAAGGTGTTATTTTGGCAATTTCACCATTTAATTATCCTGTTAATTTAAGTATTGCAAAAATTGTACCAAGTTTAGTTGTTGGTAATACTGTTGTTTTTAAACCGGCAACAAACGGCAGTTTAACTGGGTTATATATGGCAAAATTAGCTTTTGAAGTTGGTTTTCCGAAAGGTGTTTTTAATGTTGTAACTGGTCGTGGACGTGATATTGGAGATTTATTAGTTTTAAATCCTGAAATTGATGTTATTTCATTTACTGGGTCAGTTGCTGTTGGCAATCATATTCGCAAATTAGGACATGGAAAAGACTTAGTATTAGAATTAGGAGGAAAAGATCCAGCTTTAGTATTAAAAGATGCTGATTTAACAAAAGCAGTAAAAAAAATTGTTGCTGGTGCTTATGCATATTCTGGACAACGTTGTACGGCTGTTAAGCGAGTATTAGTAGATGAAACAATTGCTGATGAACTAGTAAAATTATTAAAAATAGAAGTTAGCAAGTTAGAAGCGGGTTCGCCATTAGATAATAAAGCTATTATTCCTGTCATTGATTTAAAAGCTGCAGATTTTGTACAAGGTTTAATTGATGATGCTTTAGTAAAAAAAGCAACATTAATACTTGGTAATCAACGAAAAGATAATTTAATTAGTGCAACTTTAATTGACCATGTTACCTCAGAAATGCGATTAGCATGAGAAGAACCATTTGGTCCAGTCTTACCAATTATTCGTTGTAAGAATGTTGAAGAAATGATTACTTTAGCAAATAAATCAAATTTTAAATTGCAAGCATGTATTTTTACAAAAGATATTAATGCAGCATTTAATATTGCTAATAAATTAGAAACAGGAACGGTTAATATTAATGGTCGTACTCAACGAGGACCTGATTCATTCCCGTTTTTAGGAATTCATGATTCTGGACAAGGAGTTCAAGGGATTCGTGAAACAATTAATTCAGTGACACGTTTTAAAGGATTAGTAATTAATTATTAAAACTAATCTTTTTTAGTTTTATGATATATTATAATTATAAGTAGGTGAAAGTAAAAAATGGAAAATAAAGTAGAGCAAATAGAGTGCACCCCAAAAAGTAAGTATTAGTAAAAAAGGTTTATAAACTTTTATTTATTATATCCTTTTCTTTGCGGCTTGAATATCATTTATTTCATTTTTTAACATCATTAATATATTCGTCATGCGATAAGTAAATATTGTTATGAATTGTTGCTTTTTTTAATAAAGAATGAAAACT
>NZ_RCOO01000310.1:0-817 GCF_003987485.1 Spiroplasma endosymbiont of Megaselia nigra | reverse complement strand
TATATACAATTATTTTTTCAAATTTTAATGCTAATTTAGGACTACTAATTGTCCATGCCCCACAATTACCTTTTCCATTTATTATTGAACATCAAGCAATAGCTCCATTAAGACCATTAAAAATATTAAATTCTTGATTTACATCAGCAATTTCAACTTTTATTTCTATAAAACCATAATGTTTTTTAATTTGTGATTCATTATTATAAACGGCTGTTGTTATTTTATAATTATAAATTCCATGATTAAAATCTTTAATATGATAATAAGTATAGCCAACTTCTAAATCACTTGTATCAACAATTTCTCAATTATTATCGCCACCAATAGGTATATTTCCCTCACCCAATAGTGAATTACCATTAATAGTTTTAATATTTGTGCCACTTATTAATTTATCTTGTTTAAGATTAATTATTTTGTTCATATTTTCTATTGCAGAATTAAATCCAGATATAGATAAATCTATTTTTTTTGATGTTTTTACAATATATTTACCATTTTCTTTATCAATATAATCTTTATTTAAATCACTATCTCTAATAATATCTGATGGAATATTATTACTTTGTTTTGCTTTTCATAATCCATTTTCTTCATAAATAGTATTATTATCAAACGGAACATTTATTTCATTATTGTTATTTTTAACAATACTTTTATTGTCAATCTTAGTTTTTTCTTTTTCTAATAAAGCATCAACTTCTAATTGTGTATAATATGCTTCTAAATCTATCATTGTTAAATCAATACCTTCTTCTTGAAAAGTACGAAACATTTTCTTTAAAGTTGTTAAATTAGCCAATGATTTTGCATA
>NZ_RCOO01000059.1:0-7258 GCF_003987485.1 Spiroplasma endosymbiont of Megaselia nigra | reverse complement strand
TATCTAACGATTAATCCAATAAATATAAGTATTTTTTACAAAATAAAAAGCACTTTATTCTTTTTCAATAAAGTGCTACATTTGCATTTACAATTTACAAACATAAAAAATAAAAAATCTTTTAAATAAAATTATTTTAAAACATTGTTATTAAATGGCTAAAATAAAAATAATATTATTCAAAGATTTTACTTTAGTTTATCATTTTATCTTTCAACAGTATTTTCTTCTACTGCATCATTTTAATTTTCTGTGATATTTTTATACACATCGCTAACTTTTGTTGAATCTAACTTTGGAACTGTAATAATTGTTTCTTTTCTTAATTCTGGAACTGGTTTTGCTGGTGGTAAATAATCATAGATTGGTTCATTTTTAGAAGATGGAATATTATCATAAATTGGCTCAGGAATTGCCTCATAAATTGATTCATAAATTGGCTCATCATTTAATTTAATCGAAATTTCATAACCATCTTCATCTTTAGTACTATCATTATTTAAAAAAGTTCAAGATATATTAGTTAAAAAACCTGGTTCAAAATTTAAATTTTGCTCTGAATCAGTAATTTTTCGATAACTTTCCATTGTTTATATTAAATTATGTGTGTTTTTTGTTGCAATTTGTACTGATTGCTTTTTACTAAAACCTAATGCTCTTGCAAGTTTTTTAATGTGTTTTCTTGTATTTTTTAGAATTTTTTTTACTAATTTTTCAACTTTTACCATAGCACGCATAGTTTTTACCCTTTATCATTATTATATTTATTAAGGACTAACAAATATAAGCCATGTACTTTAAAAAACTATTTTTTAAATCATATACAACAACATACTACTATACTTAAATTATTTTGTCAATTTAGAGTTAAAACAAAGAAAATAAAAATGTATCAATTTGATACATTTTAAAAATTAGTTTGTGCCAAAAACATTTTTGAAAACTTCATCATATGTTCCAACTGGAATAATATTTAATGTTTCTTGCACTTCTTTTGGAATATCTTCAATATCTTTAATATTTTTATGTGGAATTAAAATTGTTTTTAAACCACTACGGTTGGCAGAAATTGATTTTTCTCGTAAGCCACCAATTGGTAAGACTTGTCCTCGTAAAGTAATTTCACCAGTCATTCCAATATCTTTCGATACTGGACGATTACTTAAAGCACTGATAATTGCTGTTGTTAAGGTAATTCCAGCTGATGGTCCATCTTTTGGTACTGCTCCTTCTGGAACATGAATATGAATATCATGTGTTTCAAAGAATTTTGGATCAATGTTAAATTTGCCAGAATTTGCTTTTACATAGTCTAACGCAATTGATGCTGATTCTTTCATTATGTCACCTAATTTTCCAGTTAACACTAATGAACCTTTTCCTAAGAAACTATTAACTTCAATTGGTAAAATATCACCACCAAATTGAGTATATGCTAATCCTGTTACAACTCCAACTTGTGATTCTTTTTCTTTTTTGGTATGTTCAAAACGACGTTTACCTAATAAATCATTAACAGTATCTGGTTTAACTTTTAAATTAACCATTTCTTTATTTAAGAACTTAACAATAAATTTCCGTGCAACAGCATTTAAATCTCGTTCTAACTGACGAACTCCTGCTTCACGCGTATAATATTTAATTATTTCATTAATTGCATCATCAGTAATTATTAATTGTCCATCTGCTAAACCATTATTACTTAATACTTTTGGAACTAAATAATCTTTTGCAATATGGAATTTTTCCAATTCAGTATATGATGATAATTGAATAATTTCCATTCGGTCAATTAAAGCTTCTGTAATATTATCATAATAATTGGCTGTTGCAATAAACATAACATCACTTAAATCATATGTTTCTTCTAAGTAGTGGTCAGAAAAGGTTGAATTTTGTTCTGGATCTAATACTTCTAACATTGCACTAGCGGGGTCACCACGATAATCTGATGCCATTTTGTCAATTTCATCTAATAAAAATAATGGATTTATTGAACCAGCACGTTTCATTGACTGAATAATGCGTCCTGGCATCGCTCCAATATATGTTTTACGATGCCCGCGAATTTCTGATTCATCTTTTACGCCTCCCAAGGCCATTTTAACAAATTTTCGTCCTGTTGCTTCAGCAATTGATTTTGCTAAACTTGTTTTTCCAACCCCTGGTGGCCCTACTAAACAAATAATTTGTCCTTTTAAAGATTTAGTCATTGTTTTAACGGCTAAATATTCAATAATTCTTTCCTTAACTTTATCTAAACCAAAATGATATTTATCTAACACTTCTTTTGCAAATTTTAAATCATTTTTTTCTTCTGTTTTTTCCCATCATGGAATTTGCATCATTCAATCAATATAAGTTCGAATAATATTTGATTCACTTGATGCTTGTGGTAATGTTTCGTAACGAGTGATTTCTTGTTCAATTCGTTCTTTAATATTTTTTGGAAATGGTTTTTTTGCTAATCGTTCTTTATATAATTTCATTTCGTCAGCGGCGCCATCAAATTCATCTAGTTCATCTTTAATTGCTTTTAATTTTTCTCGTAAGTAATATTCACGTTGTTGTTCATCAACTCGTTCTTTAATTTTTTTGCTAATTTTATTATCAATATCACTGGCTTGTTGTTTATTAACTAAATGATCAAAAATAATTTGAAGTCTTTTTTCAACATCTAATTCTTCAATAATTTCTTGTTTTTTTGCCACTGGAATAAATGGTAAAAATTGGGCAATTGTATCAACAACTTCATTCCCATCAACTGAATCACCAATTTGATCTAATAAATCTTCTGGCAAAATATCTTGTAATTCCATTAATTCTTTAATATTCGCTGTTAATTTTTCAACAATTTTATCTTCTGATTTAACAAATGATTTTAAAATATCAATATCAGCAGCATAAAATTCTCCTTTGCGTAAATCTAAAATTTTTACTCGATCAACTGCTTTAAAATTAACTGTTAGACTACCATCTTCCCATACTTTACGAATTTTTAACTCTGCTAAAATCCCAATTCGATAAATTTCAGATAATTTTGGATTATCTTCTAACGGTTTTTTTTGACTAACTAACACAATATGATTATCAAAATCCTTGCTAGCTGTATTTACCGCTAAAATTGATTTATCTCGTCCTACCTCTAATACTTGTTCAAATCCTGGAAAAATATAACTACCCCGTGTTACAAGAACGGGTACATTTTTTAATTGTGTTATTTTTGAATCCATCTTCAAAACACCTCCTGTTTCTTTTCTTCACTTATATTGACAATATCTTATCTTATTTTAAAAAATATCGCAATATAAATTTAAGTTACACAAAAATTATAACAAAAAAATTAGCACTTACCTATTGTTTATTATATCTTTACCCCAAAATTAAGGAATACCAGTTTAATAATTAATAATTTTCTTGTTATATCATAAAAAGAAAGAAAATTCAGCACTTTTCATGCTAATCCAGATTATCCTCCTATATAAAAAAACTAACAATAATGTTAGTTTTTATTCTATTCACCATTATTTTGATATAAAAAGGCAAATACCTTATCATGCATAACTTGTTCTTTTACTTGTTTGTCGGATACTAATTTTGTTTCTTTTAATGCTTTACCATCAATTCCAAATTGTTTTCCTAACTTTTCATATTGTTCATCAATTTCTGTCTCAGTTGCAGTAATATTTTCATTTTGAACAACTGCATCAACAATAACACCATTTTCTAAACGATTCTTAGCGTCTTTAAATAACTCATTAAAAATATCTTCTTCTGACATTCCTGTTCGTTTTTTATACGTTTTTATATCCATTTGTTGACCTTGTAACTTTTGTTCAAACTCATGTTTTAATTGATTTGCTTCTTTACGAATAATTGATTGTGGTAAAGCAATCTTTGAATCTTCTGCAATTAAGCGGAATAAATGGCCAATAAAATGATCATATTCTTGTTTTAATAATTGCTCATAAATATTATTTTTAACATGCGCTTCCAATTTAGCTAACGTATCAATACCTTTTAAATTAACATCTTTTGCTAATTCATCATTTAATTCTGGTAATTCTTTTGTTTTAACTTCCTTAATATTTAACTTAAAAATAGCAGGGGTTGATTTTAATTCTTTAACATGATAATCAGCTGGGAAAGTAACATTAATTTCTTTTTTATCACCTGTTTTTAAACCAATAATAGCTTCTTCAAAACCAGGAATAAATTGACCACTCCCAATTTCTAAAGTAAAATCTGTTGTTTTACCACCTTTAAATGGTTTTTCATCAACAAAACCTTCAAAATCAAAAATTACTGTATCTCCAGTTGTAATTTCTGTTGTTTTTGGTTTAAAAATTGCAAAACGATTACGCAATTGATTAATATTATCATCAATATCTTCTTTTTTAACTTCAATTTTTGTCTTTTTTAATTCTTTATCAGTAAAACCATTATACTTACTAATTTTAACTTCTGGTTTTAAATCAAATTCTAATTGTAAGATATACTCTGTTTTACTAATTTTTTGTACACTTGGAACTGGTGATGAAAATGGTTCAATATCTGATTTTTGATCAAACGCAAATTTATAAGCTTTATTAACAACTAAATGATGTGCCGCATCTAAAATTTTTGCTTCAGTTAGATGTTTTTTAATTAAATCAGTGGGTACTTTCTCTTTTCGAAAGCCAGGAACCTCTAATTGCTCTGCTGCTTTTTTTTCAGCTTTTTTAATATAATCTGTCCATTCTTTACCATCAATGGTTACATATCATTTTCCAATTCCTTTATCTTGTATTTTTTCCGCTTTAAATTTCATATTTTACTCCTTAACTAATTATTGCACATAATTTATTATAACAAAAAGAATGACTTTAAATAACTTTTTTCCCTAATTTATTTTGCTTTTTTGGTCTAATTCTAAATAATAATTTATTTTATAATTCTTGTTGGGTTAAGTAAGGAAGATATTTTTTTACTATTTCAACTTGAACTGTAAATTGTTCTGCCAGATCTTGGATTACTATTTCTTCACCATACATCCGATGACCTTGATATATAATTGCAATTGTTAATGCTTTTTCTTCATTATTTTCTAAAAAATAAGGATATAAGTTATAATAATATGTTTCTAGCAAATATAAACAAGTATGGTATAAACTAGGATTATCATTATAAACTCATTGGTCTAATAATTTCATTATGGTTTTAACTTGTTCATTTTCTTTATATGGTATTATTTGACTTGGATTCAAGTGAAAAATACCATTTGTTTTTTTCACTTCAAATATTTCTGTAATTTCTTGTTTTTTTAATAAGTATAATAAATAAATCTTTGCAAAATCAGTGACTTTTTTATTCATAAAATATTGACGAATTACTGGTAAAATTTGTCGTAAATTTTGGTCTTTTAAATATTGAAAAGCTAATAATTGAGTTTCCTCATCAGATGGATTCGCTAAAATATCACTAATTTTTGCTAATGTTCAAACTGTTGTTTCACTTGGCTTTTGTTCTCGAATTTTTTCATTAAATTCTTGCAATAATGTTGTTAATACTTTCTCAACTTGTTGAGGAATATAAGGCATCAGCAATTCATCATTAATTTTGATAAGTGCACCATTGTAATTATGATTACTAATTAATTCTTTAATTTCATTAATTAATTCATCATAATAATTTAATGGTGTTTGCATTTAATAAATCCTCCTTAGATAAAACAATCTTTTATATTATTATAACAATTTTAAAAAAATAAAACCTTATTTAAATGATTAAATAAGGTTTTTAATTTAATTACAATTTAAAAAATGGCGCCCACGGAGAGATTCGAACTCCCGACCCTACGCTTAGAAGGCGCATGCTCTCTCCTACTGAGCTACGTGGGCATACCATACAAATAATAACATAAATTAAAGAATATTTTCAAAAAAATAAGTTTGCTTTTTTAAAAATAAATTTCATCAATAATATTATAATCATGTAATACTTCTGTTACTTTTTTTGTTGGTTTTATTATTATAAATTGCTTTTGAAGGTGAATTACTGCACGATAAATTAAAATAAAAACAATACTATTAATCGTAAATTTCAATAAATTAAAAGGAATAACTATCGGTACTAAAATACTTTTAAATCATTGTACTGTTTTGTGGGGAAGATGTAAGAAATGAACATACATGTCATAAATAAATAATCAATTAAATAATGTCATTACAAATGAAGCAATAATTGTTGCTAAACTAACATTTATTGTTGTAATTAAATAATCAGCTTTTTTTGAAAAATTATTTTTAAAAAAGTGATTAAATCCTTTTTGTAAAAAATTATCGCCTAATCAAAAAACTAATAAAAAAATTAAATCTGCTAACATTAAAGCAAATACATCAATGGGAGTATCACCTAAATAAACCATTCGTAATCAACTAACACTAATAGTTAAAAAACTAGCATAAATAATACCAAACAAACGAAGAGATAATAACATTAAAAAATCAGTTAACTCAATTTTTAAAAATGGAGCAACGGGAAAAAATGTTAAATTCATTATTTTACTTAATCATGACAATAAAACATATAAAGCAATCACAATTGCCATTGCCACAATTCTTTTTGTATCTAAGTAAAATAAATTTTTTATTTTTGTTTGCATATTATCACCTTGTTTAATTATAAATTATTTTTAAAATATAGCAAAGTAAAAACTAATTGTAAAAATTATTCAGTTGGATGTAAAATGCTTTGTATATGATTCATACAAAGCATTTTACATCCAACAATTTATTCTGTTTCAGGTTTAACATTTCCTAAACCAATTGTTGCATTGTATTCATTTTTAGGAAAACTTATAGTAACTATAATGCGATTAAATCCTTCAGTTAAAATTGTAGTTTTATTAGTTTTTGCAATTGATATATTTTCACTAGTTAACTCTTTTACTAAGTTAACAAGTTTTTCTTTAATTTTAATATTTTTAATATCTTCTCTGTTTGTTATTGCCTCTATTGTATCTTTTTTTTTTTTTTTTTTTTTAATAAATTTTTTTTTTTTTTTTTTTATAAATTTTGTTTATAAATTTGGTATTGGCTAATTTCATAGATGGCAGTAAGGGTTATTTACATGGAAATAAAATGGCGTAATTAACGTTAATAACGCTGTAAATAACCAGTTATTTCCATGATTTTGTGTAAATAATGGTAAAAAAAAAATGGAAAAATGAGAAAAATATGAATTGTTAAAGAACTAATTACTCTTTTTATATCATGTT
>NZ_RCOO01000309.1:0-819 GCF_003987485.1 Spiroplasma endosymbiont of Megaselia nigra | reverse complement strand
GAATTAAATCCCCAAGTAAATATTAATAGCATTAATGTTACAGATATTACTGAAAATAGTGCACTAGTCACTATAACTGGTTTTAGTAGTCAAAAAACAATTAATTTTACAGTTGATAAATCTGTGCCAATAAACAAAGTTATTGAAAATACTAATTTAGGAGAAATTGATATAAATAAATTGGGTGGTACTTATGATGAACAATTATTTAAATATTTTTTAAAACAATTAAATTCACAATTAGACATTAATAAAATTAATGTAATAAATATTACCACGAATACCGCTAAAGTTAAATCAAATGATACAAATATTTATACTGGTGAAATAGATATTAATTATTCTCGGCCAGTAAAATCAGTTTTAAAAAACACTGAATTAGGCTTAATTAGAATTAATGGTGTTAATAAACCAACAGAACAAGAAATTAAAAATAAAATAAAAGAATTAAATAAATATTTAGAAAATAATATAAATGATTTTGAAGTTAGTGATATAACAACAACAAATGCAAAAATAAATTTTAAAAGAAAAGATATTTTAAGTGGTGAAGTAATTGTTACTTTTATATCTAATATTAATTTAAATAAAATTATTACAAATAATAATTTAGGTGAATTTAAAACTGAAAATTTATCTAATCCAACAAAACAACAAATTAAAAATAAACTAAAAGAAATGTATAACAATCTAGATATCACAAAAATCAAAGTTGAAAATATTACTAACAGCAGTGCAAAAATCACTTCTGCTGATGAAACTGTTTATACCGAAAATGTAAAAGTTAATTATAGTGTTTCAATAGATTCACTTAATTGA
>NZ_RCOO01000308.1:0-827 GCF_003987485.1 Spiroplasma endosymbiont of Megaselia nigra | reverse complement strand
AAATTGATGATATGAAACTTATAAAATAAAAGAAAAATTAGATAAAAATGAATTAACAGCAAGTTTAATGGGTAAAACTATCTTTGGTTTATTAGAAACATCAGATGGTAATATTGATTTATGAATTAATCCTTTTAACTTTACATCTCGTGTAAGTAAAATAAATGAAATTGAACAAGGTGCTGATATTTGATTAAATTATCATCAATCAGATAGTGGTTTTATTTTAAATTTAATTTGTACCAAAGATAAAATAATTATTAAAGGTTGACCAAAAAATAATGAAGTAGTTGTTGGACAAAGTAAAACACAAATTAAAGATGATGTTAGACCTGTTTTAGTCCAAGAATTTAAAAATAAATTAGGTATTGTACCTTTTTGAGAAATGATTAATGAACCTAATCCATTATTTTTATCTACATCAACCACTTTAAATCCACGACCTACTATGGCAAATTGTTATAAATTACAATTTGATTTAGAAGATAGTTTTAATATTAAATCAAAAGAAAGATGAGCAAATCGTACTCATTGATATGGGGTATTAGATGATGATTTAATGACTGCTTATAATAAAGGCAATAAAAAGGTATTACAAGATGCTTTTGATGATATTTTTATTCAATCAGGTCAATCAGCAGTAGATGGTCAATTATCACAATCTTTACAAGTATTACAAGGTACACCAACCTTAGAAACATATACACAAGACCAAAAAGCAATTATTGAACAAGTATATATAGCATGTAATTTTTCTAGTCCTTTTGGTGATGCCTCAGATAGTGAAGAAAATAAAACACAATCATTAATAAAAAAAACAAAAGACT
>NZ_RCOO01000307.1:0-833 GCF_003987485.1 Spiroplasma endosymbiont of Megaselia nigra | reverse complement strand
AATTTTACATTATTTTTAAATTTACTAATTTTTAAATCACCATTATCATCATTACGCCATACTACAAAATATCATTTATCATCAATTTGATTAAATGGTTTTTCACTTGCATAAACTTCTTTTCAGTAATTTTTAGGTGGAGTGGGTCCACCAGAAAAATTAAAATATGATGAATTTAATTTAACTTTACAATCTTTAAATTCTCAATAACCATCTTCTATTTTATTAGGAGTTGAAATTAATTCAAAATAATAAGGAGCAAATATTTTAATATCATCATTATAACCTTTATTAATTGCGTATTTACTATATGTATAGTTTGATAACATGTAAATAATTTGTTTAAATCTTTTGACAGCATTATCATTTAAAGATTTATAATTATCTAATTTTCAGTTTTCAAATAAACCATCAATTACATCTTCGGGTTTTTGTCCTTCGAATTTTTGGCGTAATATAGCTGATTTATTTGTAGGGTTACCTTTTTCATCATATTTTGCACCTTGAAATTTTCTATCATAGTTATAGCGATAAGTTAAATAATTTAATAAAACAATATTTAATTCTTTAGCATCTAATAAACCTAATATATCTTTACCTTGAATATAGTTTTTGGCAATATTTCATGGTAAAAAACTTTCTGTAAATCAATATTGAAAAACTCTTAAATTAGGTTCTGTTTCAATAGGCATTGATAATAATGGTACTAAACTAGCATTTTCAATATTTGATGATGGATAAGAATAAACACCATTAACATTGCCTCAGCATTTAATATTTCCAAATAACATTGATTTAGGATATTTAATTTCAATACCAGTAAATACTGTATC
>NZ_RCOO01000306.1:0-837 GCF_003987485.1 Spiroplasma endosymbiont of Megaselia nigra | reverse complement strand
ATGATGAAATTGAAACTATTAAAGAAAAAGGAGCATATACTCCTGATGAAATTAAAAAATTAACTGATTATACACTTAAAAACCTTAGATAATAAGGGAAGTGAAATTATGGCAACAATTAATTTGCCGCAAGTACCTTTTACATTACAAGGTAATACAACAGGGCAAAAAGCCTATGTTGATATGGTTAATGCTTTATTGCGTGGACCTTTATATAATGAATATGCAAGTATTATGCAATATGCAACTGCAACTGCCGAACAAGTTGCTTGATTACCTAATGCTGGTCAAGCATTATATAATTTAACTCATCGTGTGGTATGACAAGATGATTATTCATTACCAAATGGTGGTGCAACTCAAACTATGGGATTAACAAGAATTCCAGTTCCAATTGATAAAAGATTTAATTTAAAATTAATGAATGAAGCTTTTGACCTAGCATTAATAGAACAAAATATTAAAAATGGTGTTATTGCTGATGCTATTTCTAGTGTTGTACAGAATAAATTTGTTAATTTAGAATGTGAATTAATTCAGGCTATTTATGATTATTGTTTAGCAGATGGTCAATATGAAGTAATTCCATTTCGTAGTTATACAGCCGAAAATGCCGATGATGCAAATAAAGCATTCTTTACATTAAATGAAACATTGATTGAATTAACAAATCAAATTAGTAATTTATACTTTGGTTTGCCAACCGATAAAATGTTTATGGTTTTAGGACGAAGAGCATATTTAGGATTAACACCTGCTTATTTAAAAGTAATTGGTTCACAAGCCCAATTAAAAGCAATGGTTAATGGTGAATTATATGAAAATACAGCAATGGGT
>NZ_RCOO01000058.1:0-7283 GCF_003987485.1 Spiroplasma endosymbiont of Megaselia nigra | reverse complement strand
AGTTTTCATTCTTTATTAAAAAAAGCAACAATTCATAACAATATTTACTTATCGCATGACGAATATATTAATGATGTTAAAAAATGAAATAAATGATATTCAAGCCGCAAAGAAAAGGATATAATAAATAAAAGTTTATAAACCTTTTTTACTAATACTTACTTTTTGGGGTGCACTCTAAATCCTTATAAATAGTTTCAATAAAGTACTTTTCTCATAATAACATTATACCGTATATTTATTATTTTTAATTAAAAACTTAACTAGGAAAAGTTCTAATTCATAGTTTTTATCCTTTAATTATCATTACCAATAACATAATCATCATTTTTTAAGTTATCAACAGAAGTCATAATAGCTTGCAATCGCATATAATAATTTGATGATGAAATAATTGGATATTTTTTATCAAAATAAACCTTAATATATGTTAATTTTTTACGATAAGTTGTTAATCATTTATGTGCAATTAAATTTAGTTCCTCCATAATCTCTCGTTGATTAACACTTATGGCATCTTTTCGCTTTGCCGGATCCAGCTTTTTAAATAGACCTGTTGCTTTTTGTTTAAAATTAATTGCGTAATCAATAAAACCAACTACCCCTGAAATTTTAACTGGTGTAACATAAATTCCTAAATCATGATTACGGCAGTAATCATACTGAATTCGCGAAAAATTAGTATTTTTAAACTCTGATTGAACATAATTTAAATCATTAAATTCTTTAATATTATAAATTTTAAAATCCACATAATAATCATATGGTGTTAAAAAGCAATTATTGGTATATCAACTATAGCGTGAAATTGATTCAAAAATTTCTTCTTCAATAAATTCAAATTCACGAAAATAATATGTTTCTGTTTTTCAAAACCGTTCTAAAATATAAAAAATTAATTCTTCACCATCAATATTATTTAAAAATCAATTTTTTTGAAAATTAATATTACGATACTTCATTAAATCTTGTTTTTCAATCCGCTTACTCATATCAATTTTTTGTAAATAATTATCATATCTTTTTGTAAAATATTCATAAAACCATCGTAAAGTTAAGGTATATAAAATATAATAATATGGAAAATCATCTTTCAAAACGTACTTAATCAGTTTTATTAATGTTCGTAATAAATTATTAGAAATCTTATTAGCTTTATTAAAACCGTGGACAACTTGAATAACATTATCATTTTTTTCAATTCCATTTCGTCAAAAAATATATGTTAATTCTCCCTCTGAATTTTTTTTATAACAAAAAGGAATAATTCTTACAATAAAATTAATTTCATCGTTAACTTGATATTCTAAATAACCATCATTTTGACTATCCTTGATAACTGTTCCTTTGCTAATATTTTTGCGCATTTCATTTAAAACAACTTGAAACATTTGTTCACGTAAGCCTGTTTTATTTTTAGGATGATACTTAATAATGGCTAATTCTAACTCTAACTTGTCATATTTTGTTAATGTTTTAAAACCATATTCACCAAGAGCAATTGTTTGATAACCTAATTTTTGAAAACTATTTTTATAAATTCTAAAAATTTCCTGCATTTTTTTTCGAATATTAGTTGCTAAATTAAGTTGTTTACTAAAAATACTATTTAATTCTAAAAACTTTGCTTTTTTCTCCATTAAGTTCGCCCCTATCTTCTACTTAAAAATATTATAACAAAAATTATTTAATATTTATAATCTCATCATTCACAACATCAATGCTAACAGCATTAGGAACTTTATTTAAACCCGGCATCGTAATAATATCTGCTAAATAAACAATAAAATATTCTGCTCCTGAATTAATTTTTAAGTCACGAATAATAATTTGATCATCATAAGGATTTTTATTGCCAAAAATTGTTTGATGATTTTTAGCCATACAAACTGGTCAATGTTGATATTTTGTATTTTGTTGATAAAAATCAATCTTTGTTTGTGCCAAGGGACTAAAAACAATTTTTGTTGTTTGATAAATTTTTGTACAAATTATTTTAATTTTTTCAGTAAGCGATGTTGTTGATGGATTAAATAATAATTGATATTGTTGTGGTTTTTCAATTTCTTTAAGAATAGTTTTAACCAAAGTTGGATTATCTTTAATTCCGAAATGATATGTATTATTAATTCCAAATGGAATTTTTTGTTCTTTTAACCATTCAGTCACGACAGCAATTTCTTCAGGAGTGTCAGTTGCAAATTGATTTAAACAAACAACAAAATTTAAATAGTAATTTTGAATAATTTTAATATGATGTTGTAAATGCTCTAATCCTTTTTTCAAACTACCTAGATCAGCTGTTGCTAATGTTGTTTCAATAGCACCACCATGTAATTTTAATGCTCTAATTGTTGCTACTAACACTGTACAATCTGGTTTATATTCCTCGTTTAAATTAATAATATCATTAAATTTTTCAAACCCTAAGTCACTCCCAAATCCAACTTCACTAACAACATAATCACTTAATTTTAATGCTAAATTTGTTGCAATTAAAGAATTTGTCCCGTGGGAAATATTTGCAAATGGCCCACAATGGATTAATAATGGTGTACCATATTTTGTTTGTGCTAAATTTGGCAATAAAGCATTTTTTAATAAGGCTAATAATGAACCCGTAATTTTTAATTCGTGTAGGTAAACTGGTTCATTATTCAAATTATAAGCAACTATTGCTTGGTCTAAACGACGACGTAAATCATCAAAATCTTTACTTAAACCTAAAATTGCCATAATTTCGCTAGCAGCAGTAATTTGGAAATGTTCTGAACGATGTAATTTATCATTAATTTTTATTTCAATATTTCGTAAAGCACGATCATTAACATCCAAACAACGTTGTCAAACAATTTGTTTAGGATCAATTTGCAGTGGATTTCCTCAATAAAGAAGGTTATCAATCATAGCACTGACCATATTATTTGCTGTTGTAATTGCATTAAAATCACCAGTATAATGTAAATTAATTTCATTTCCTGGTTCCATAATGCATTCGCCGCCACCGGTTGCTGAACCTTTTAATCCAAACACTGATCCCAACGATGGTTCTCGTAATGCTAAAGTTTTTTGATATCCTAAATGATTCAACATATCAGCAATACCAATTGAACAAGTTGTTTTTCCCCCCCTGCTTTGGTTGGATTAATTGCTGTCACTAAAATAAACTTTGCTTTTTTAGGTAAATTAATAAAATTAAAGGCTTTTACTTTTGCTATATAATCACCATATTTAATTAAGTCATCATCTTTTAAATTAATTTTTGTTCCAATTGTGATAATTTTTTCCATTTTCTTTTACTCCTTTTAATTAATAATGTCCTATTTTTAGGGAGTGTCAATAATTTTTAAACACGATGCTATTTTAAAAATGCTAAGATTTTGTATTTAATTATTTAACTCTTTCAGATACAATAATTTATATACACGTATTTTAGCATAGAAAAGAGCGAAAATTTAATGGATAAAACAAAAATAATTGATGGGAAAATGGTTAGTGAATTAATCAAAGTAAAAATAACTAAACAAATTTTAAAAATTAAGGCAAAAAAGCAACGTGTACCTGCCTTAACAATTATTCAAATTGGTAATAATAAAGCTAGTACTACTTATATTAAAAATAAAAAAATTGCTTGTGAAAAAGTTGGTGTTACTTGTAATGTATTAAATTATCCAGATAGTATTGCCGAATCAGCTTTAATAAAAATTATTAATGACTTAAATAATAATTCTAACATTGATGCAATTCTTGTTCAACTTCCATTACCAATGCATATCAATAGTGAAAAAATTATTAACACAATAACAACTAAAAAAGATGTTGATGGGTTTACTCCAGAAATATTAGGCAATTTAATGCTTGAACATTATAACTTATTGCCAGGGACGCCAAAAGGAATTATCGCCCTTTTAAAACACTACCAAATTCAATTAGCGGGACAGCATGTTGTAATTATTGGCCGTAGTAACATTGTTGGTAAACCCCTTGCTAATCTTTTAATAAATGCCTCAGCAACTGTAACAGTTTGCCATTCACAAACAAAAAATTTATCTGTTTTTACAAAACAAGCTGATATTTTAATTTCTGCCGTGGGGAAAGCTAAATTTGTTACAGCAGAGATGATTAAAGAAAATGCTATTGTGGTTGATGTTGGAATTAATCGTGATGAAAATAATAACTTATGTGGTGATGTTGACTTTAATAATGTTTTATCAAAAGTAAAAATGATTACCCCTGTTCCTGGCGGAGTTGGGCCAATGACAATTGCCGCATTATTAGAAAACATCTTATATCTTTATCAATTAAATCAAGAAATATAAAAATGTTTCTTTTAACTTTTATATCACCAATATTTTAGTTAAAAGAAACATGCTTTGTACTTTGATAAGGTTTCTTATTTTAAATTTTGCAAGATTGCTTCAATATTATTCGCATTATCTAATGAATGATCAAAAACAAATTCTAAATCAGGACAACGATAAATTTCTAATTTATGCGCTAATTTACTTCGAATTTTATTTTTATAATTCTTAACAACATTGTGAAGTTCTGCCTCTGATTTATTTAATAATGATGAATAATAAACCTTTACATGACTCAAATCATTTGATAATTTGACAGCATGAATTGATATAGTATTTAAAATTTCATCGCGAATTTCTCGTTGCATAATAATTGTTAAATCACGGGTAATCAAAGATTGCATTCTTTCAACTTTAATTTTATTTGCCATTATCTCACCTTTTTCTAACTTACTAGCATTATAACAAAGCATTTTATAAAAAGAAATAATTTTATTAATAAACAAAATTATTTTTAAAAAGAACTGAAAAAAGAATTAGATGTCATTAAAAAAACAATTTTTATGTGATAGTATGTAAAATATACCAAGGAGAGACTATGAAACGTTGAAATTATCGGATTTGATACAAAGATTATCTCTGATATTATAAAGTAATAATTGCCAGTTTAGCTTTTGGATTTTTAACTTATGGATTTTACATGAATATTTTTAAAGAATTTTGATATGTAAAAGGAACAAAACTTACTAGTTTGCAAAATTATGACATCTTATTAAGTTTTTATTCTGTTCAAGTTAATATAATAACTATTACTTGGTTAATATTAGCAATTTTTAATCATCATCGTGAACAAAAAAGTTGATTTTTTTCAACTAATGCTAAATTAAGTATTTTAAACTGAAATTTATTAATGTTTTTTATTTTTTGAATTGGAATTATTATTGGTTATAAAAACGGGGAAGTAACAATTTCTGAATATAGTAAAGCACAAATTAGTTGTACTGTTGTTACTCATTTTATTATGCCAATTCTCTTTTTTGGTTATACCTTCTTGTCATTTGGTGATCATCGTCTTAGTTGAAAAAAAGACTTTTTACAAAAATATTGATGAATTAGTTTAAGTTATCCATTTTTTTATTTAATGTATGTTATTGTGCGGGCAGCAGCTTGAAAACGAGATGGCAATATTACTTGAGCATATCCTTATCCATTTTTAGACATTGATAATCCAATTATTTCAGGATTATCAAGAGTACAAGCAGAATGTTTTATTGCTTTTATTTTTATTATTTTTTTTACTATTTTTCACATTAGTTTGCATAGTCTTAACAATGGTATGTACCATGTTTTTAATAAAAATCAAAATAAAAATAAAAAAAGAAAATAGTGATAAATAACTTTATTTATCACTATTTTCTTTTTGCAGTTGTAATAAAATTTATTATTGCTATTAAATATTCCGTTGAATTATGATATATTCCGCGAACATGATCACAATCAAAAACAATTCGACGAATAATTTTTTGTTTTTCATACTTACGCTTATTCTGGTAAGCCACCCACCCCATTATATATGGTGTTGCGTGATCTTTCTTATTCAAGATATATAACACTGGTAATTTTGCTAATGCTTCCAAATTCTCACCAGGATTAATTTGTTCTGGATCATACCCGCGTGTTTCAATCGCATAACGACGAATTGCATAATAATGTTCATAATAATTAACTTTTGTCTTTAACATATAATAACGATATAAAACATTTAAATTACTAATTGTTGAATCTAAAACAGCACTATTAATTAATTTATTTTTATCAAATGCAAATTTTAAATATTCCATAATAACAAAAGTTCCCATTGACCAACCATGAAAATTAAGTTCCTTTAATTTTGGATCAATTTTAGTTTGTAAAAAATCAACTACTGCTGCTAAATCATATTTCTCATAGTAACCCATTGTTGTCATTTTAGTAGTTGATTCGCCATGATTTCGTTGGTCAAAAACAAGAATATTATAACCTAATCGAAGATAAATTAAACCAAAAAAAATTGCACGGAATTTATGTGAATTTAATCCGTGAACAACAATAACTCATTTTTTATTGTTGTCATTTTTTACTCATGAACGAATTGAAACTCCTTTTAACATCACATCTTCATAACCAGGAATATCATATTCCTGAATATCTCATTTTTGTGCTAATTCATCAGAAGTTAATGCCATTGGTTCAAGATGCAAACGCTTGGTTAAATCCATAATATACTTTTTACAATATGCTTCTAAATCATTATCAGTTTTTTTTCATCAAGTATGGTGAGTTAATAAAAACCGTTTGTCATGAAAAGCATAAAATATTTTAATATAAATAGCATTATTATGCATATATTCTTGCAATTGATCATCAGGAACAAGACGATAACTATGGTCAGTAACAAAATCTTGTTGAAAATCTTCCTCATCTTTATGTTTCTTGACCATCCTACTGTAAATCCTCCTTCGTGAAGCCATATGGTAGTAAATCTTTAATTGTTAAAACATATGATTAACCTTTTTGATTATAAATTTCAATTGGAATTCAATGATCAACTAATTCTCATAAAAATTGCCGGCATATTCCACAAGGAGAACCTGCTTGTTTACTGTCAATATATAAGTAAAATTTTATAATATCTGTTTTACGATAACCTAACGCATAAACCTGAGCTAAAGCTGTCCGTTCTGCGCAAATCGTAGCAGCATATTCTGAATTTTCAACATTAACACCAATAACTTCTGTACCATCTTTTAACAAACAAATTGCACTAACACGAAAATTTGAATATGGTGCATAAACTTTTTTACTTAATAATTTTAACTTTTCAAAATAAGTTGGCATTTCATTATAGAGTGCACCCCAAAAAGTAAGTATTAGTAAAAAAGGTTTATAAACTTTTATTTATTATATCCTTTTCTTTGCGGCTTGAATATCATTTATTTCATT
>NZ_RCOO01000006.1:0-19356 GCF_003987485.1 Spiroplasma endosymbiont of Megaselia nigra | reverse complement strand
TTTTGTGCAATATAAGTAAGCGATGTTTGTTCAATTTCTTTTACTGTATTTTTTCGAAATTCTGCAGTATATGTTTTAAATTTTTGTTCTTTTCCTGCCATTAAAAAATGCACCCCCTCTAAAAGTTTAGTAAGGTTCTTTTTTAATTTTACTTACTTTTTGGGGTGCAGTCTTTTAATTACCCTTTTTGTTTAAATTCTCGAATTTCTTGTTCTGAGTCATGAAACGGTTCAGCTTGAATATCACCATCAATTTTGCGAATAACAACATTTGCTAATTTAATTACAACTTCATGTGCAATTGATAATTGCATATGCTCAAATAATTTTGCAGCTTCTTCAACATAAGCGTGTAATGGATTTGTTTGAGCATAACTTCGTAAGTAAATTCCACTTCGTAATTTACTTGCTTGATCAATATGTTTTGTTCAATAATCATCAAACGAAGTAATAATTGCACTTCGTTCAATTTGATTAATAACATCAGCAGGAACATCTTCTGTTCGCGCTAAATAAAATTCATTCATTTCTGTTGCCACATATTTAACAACTTCTTCTCGCTTCATTTTTTCCATGGCTGCTTTATCTAACACATTAGCTGCAACAACTTTATCACTAATCCCCTTAATTAAGTCATCATAATGAATAAATCATTCCCCATGCGATTCATTACCAAACATTTTGGTTAAATCATAAGCTGTCGAATATTGCATTTTTTTAATAATTGGTTTTAAATCAGTTGCTGTTAAAATTTGATCACGTCGTGCATACATTGCTTCACGATGTTGTGCTAAAACATTATCATAATCTAAAATATGTTTTCGTTGATCAAAATTCATTCCCTCAACTTTTTTTTGTGCATTAGAAATTGCTCTTGTTAACATTCGTGATTGAATAAAATCCGAACCTAACCGAGCAAAAATTAGACGTAGGCGATCCCCACCAAAGCGCATCATTAATTCATCATCCATCGCAACATAAAACCGCGAAAAACCAGGATCTCCTTGTCGTCCTGCTCGCCCTCGTAACTGTTTATCAATTCGACGTGCTTCGTTTCGTTCAACCCCAAAAACAGCTAATCCTCCAATTTCTTTAACACCATCACCTAACTTAATGTCTGTTCCCCGACCAGCCATATTTGTTGCTAAAGTAATAGCTCCTTTTTCACCAGCTTTTGCAATAATGTCTGCTTCACGCTCATGATTTTTCGCATTTAACATTTCAAATTTTAAGTTAGCATTTCGTAAATAATGCGACAAAATTTCTGATGAATCAACTGAAGTTGTTCCAATTAAAATTGGTTGTCCCTTTTCATGCAAGGCAATAATTTCTTTCATCATTGCTTGCATTTTTGCATCACGATTTGCAAACATATAATCAGCTTCATCACGACGAATTAATGGACGATTAGTTGGAACTTGAATTACACGCATATTATAAATTTTAATAAATTCTTCTTCTTCTGTTTTTGCAGTACCAGTCATCCCACTTAATTTATTATATAATCGGAAAAAGTTTTGGTAAGTAATTGTTGCCATTGTCACTGTTTCTTCTTCAATATCAACACGTTCCTTTGCTTGTAATGATTGTTGCAAACCATCACTATAAGCACGTCCCGGCATTAAACGGCCAGTAAACTGATCAATTAAAATAATTTCATTATTTTGAACAACATATTCAACACCATTTTTAAAAACAAAATTAGCTTTTAAAGCATTTAGGATTAAATGATATAATTCAGTATTTTTAATATCAAATAAAGAATTAATTGAAAAGATTTTTTCTGCTTTAGTAATTCCTTCTGGAGTTAAATAAACTTGTTTTGTTTCTAAATCAATTTCAAGATCATTCTCTCGTGATAATGATTTTGCAAAATGATCAGCTGCTTGATATTGCGGTGTTCGGTTTTGACGTCCCCCCGAAATAATTAATGGCGTTCTTGATTCATCAATTAAAATTGAATCAGCCTCATCAATAATGGCATAATTTAATCCTCGTTGGACTTTCTCGCTGTAAACTTTTACCATATTATCTCGTAAATAATCAAATCCTAATTCAGCATTAGTAGTATAAGTAATATCACAACTATATGCTTCTCTTTTTGCATCTTTAGTGATATCACGAGAATTTAAACCAACTGTTAAACCTAAAAAACTAAAAACTTGACCATTAATTTCTGAATCCCGTCTTGATAAATATTCATTAACAGTAATAACATGAACACCCTTACCAGTTAAACCATTCAAATATGTTGGCATTAAAGCAGTTAAAGTTTTTCCTTCCCCTGTTTTCATTTCAGCCACATCACCTTCATGAAGAACAATGCCCCCAATTAGTTGGACACGATAAGCATGTAATCCTAAAATTCTACGACCTGCTTCACGGGCAACAGCAAATGCTTTAACTAAAATATCATCTAATGTAGCACCTTCTGCTAACTTCGTTTTAAATTCATTTGTCTTTTCTTTTAATGCATCATCAGACAATGCTCGCATTGTTTCATCTAACGCCATAATTTTATCTGCTATTTTCCCATGTTTTTTTACAATTTTACGATCGCTAACTGCCATTCAACTATCTCCTCTATTCTATATAATTATAAACATTCACATTTATTCTATCATAAAAAACGATAGTTGGCATAGTTATTCCATTTTGACAAAAAAAACGACATTTTGTCGTTTTATTATATTATTTATTTTGAACATATTCAATACCAGGCAGTGGTTTCCCTTCCATATATTCTAAACTAGCACCACCACCAGTTGAAATATGCGTAAATTTATCTTTATATCCTAATTGAATTGCCGCTGCAGCTGAATCGCCTCCTCCAATTAAAGTAAAGGCTCCTTTTAATTCAGCAATTGCTTCACAAACAGCTTTTGTTCCAATACTATAATTTTTAAATTCAAAAACTCCCATTGGTCCATTTCAAGCAACCGTTTTTGCATCCGATAATTCTTTTTTAAATAATTCAATTGTTTTGGGACCAATATCTAATCCCATATAACCATCATCAATATCCAAACCTGTTGTAACTTTTGCTGGTACATCAGCAAATTCAGGTGCTTCTAATGCATCAATTGGTAAAATAATTTTTCCTTTTGCTTTTGCTAAAAAGGTTTTAGCAATTTCAACTTTATCAACTTCTAATAATGAATTTCCAATTTTGTGACCTTGAGCAACAAAAAAAGTATATGCCATTCCACCACCAATTAAAATCTTATCTGCTTTTGTTAATAAATGTTCAATTACCCCAATTTTATCGGAAACTTTTGCGCCACCAATAATAGCAACAAATGGTTTAACTGGATTGTCTACTCCTTGTGACAACATTTTTACTTCTTTTTCCACTAAAAATCCTAAACATGATTCAGCAATATTTTCTGCAATCCCAACATTTGAAGCATGAGCACGATGCGCAGTTCCAAATGCATCATTAACAAAAACATCACCTAAACTTGCTCAATATTTCCCTAAAGCAGGATCATTTTTGCTTTCTCGTTTTGCAGTTGCTTTACCATCACAATCAACACTAATTTGACTATTACTATTAATAATATCAGCAAAGCGTGTATTTTGAAATAAAATTACATCTTTATTATGCATTTTATCAATAGCTTCTTCCAATTGTTTTCCTTCAAAAGCATTAATAAACTTAACTGGTTGTCCTAATTTTTGTTCTAATACCTTTGCCAATGGAGCCATATCACGTTTTTCTAAATCATCAGCTGTTTTAACTTTCCCTAAATGAGAAAATAAAATTACTTTTGCTTCTTGTGCTAACAAATATTTAATTGTGGGTAAAGCTGCAGTAATCCGATTATCATCAGTAACTTGCCCATCCTTCATTGGAACATTAAAATCAACACGGACTAAAACTTTTTTTCCTTTAACTTGAACATCTTTTAATTCTTTTTTGTTTGTCATAAATCCTTCTCACTTTCTTTTTCATCTTTATCCAATATATATCTTACCGCAAAAAATACCTTTTTAATGACAACTATTAAGGTATTCTAAGGCAAATTGCGCTGCTTTTGCTCCATCACTAATCGCAGTTGCAATTTGTCGTAATGTTGTATTTGTCACATCACCAGCGGCATATAATCCTGGCAATGCTGTTAAACATTTATTATTAACAATAAAATAGCCTTCTTCATTTAAAACTCCTAAGTTTTTTGCAAAATCACTAATTGGAATCGCCCCAATATATGGGAAAATAGCACTAACTGGTAAATTATCAATTTTACCTGTTTTCACATTTTTAATAACAACTGTTGTCACCCGTTTTTCTGTCACATCCTTAATTTCAGTTACTATTGTATCAACAATAAAATTAATTTTAGGATGTGCTTTTACTTTATTCACAATATTATTATCAGCACGAAATTCATCACGACGATGAATTAGATAAACTTTATTAACAAAGCGCGCTAAATAAAGAGCTTCTTCAAGAGCAGCATAGCCTCCCCCAACAACAACTACATCTTTTTCTTTATATAAAGCGCCATCACAAACTGCACAATATGAAACTCCATGTCCTTCTAATTCTAATTCACCAGGCACTACTAATTTACGTTCAACTGTTCCGGTTGCAACAATAACTGCTTTTGCTAATAAGATTTTTTTTGAAAATAACTCTAATTTAAACAAATTATCTTGTCTTATAATATTTGTCACACGATCAGCAATATATGGGATTTTTAATTTTTGGGTTTGTTCAAACATTTTCATGGCTAATTCATAGCCTTGAATATTATCAAAACCAGGATAATTTTCAATTTCACTTGTCTTTGTTACTTTTCCTCCTGGTGCTCCTTTTTCAATCATTGCAATATTCGCCATTGCTCGTGCAGCATAAATTCCTGCTGTCATCCCACCAGGACCAGCTCCAATAATTAAAATATCATATATTTCATTAGTATTGTTTTTCATATAATCATCCGCCTTTTCTTCGTTTTATAACAGCTATCCATTGGGCAAATAATATTAAAATAATACCAATTACAATCATTAAACTAAGAATAACATAATCCAATGTTCGCATATTTTTTAAAAATAAATCATGATCATCTCGTTGTGTTTCTAAAATAATCCGAATGAAATTATAACCAGCAATATACATCCCAGTTTTAATTCCACAACGGAAAATTTTTAAACGATGAGGGTTTTCTATTTTTTCTAATTCTCGGACATCAGCTGTAAAAATTTGTTTTAATCGTGCACCACAATATTTCCAATGTGCTTTCATCACTTGTTTTTTTGTCATCTTATTTTTATTTTTAAAATAAACTTTTTTAAAATTTACTTGTTGTGATAAATTATTAACAACCATTGGATCGGGTTTGATATCATAATATCATTTTGCTCAAACACCTTTTCACGATAACTGCATAAAATCGGGTTCTTCTTTTTTAAACCTTCAATAATAACTATAAAGAAATATTAATGGTAATGCAATCACAATTAAGAATCATAATAAAATATTAGCCAATGATTCATATAGAAAAATTGGTTGAAAATATTGCACATTATTAAAATCAGTTGGGTCAACAGGGTTTCCGTTAATCCCAATTGCCTCTGTTGGATGAAAATTATTTGGTACCGGAGTTGGGACATATCATTTAAATAAATTATCACGAATAAAACTTGGCAATCACATTAATTGTTCGCGTGCAATTGGTGCTCCTAATAATTCATGATTAAAAAAATTACCTCATCGCCCAATTGCTTGTGCTAACAAAATATTTGGAACAATTAAATCAGCATATACTCATAACGAAATATTATATTTTTGTGATTCAAAACCAAATCAAATTCAGCCGGCAATTAAACCAAAAATTAGCCCCCCATAAATACTCATTCCTGGTTCTCAGAAAGCAAATAATGTAAAAAAGAAAATTGGATTTTTAACATCATATTTACCAAAAAAACTAGCCCCCAATAAAGCAATCGGTGTAATCACAAAAATTCCTCAGTAAAATCCTTGCGTTGGAATATCACGTTTACGAAAATTAATTCATGATAAAATAATGGTAATTGCAAAACCACAAAAAATTAAAAATCAATAAGGACGAAATCAATTTCCATAAGTATCGTGGGCAATTCATGTTGCTAAATTCACGTTATAAACTCCTTATCAATTCTATTTTGAATATTCTTTAAAACGATCTTGTAAAATTTGCATCGAAGAAATTCCTGCTTCATCTAATTTTAATTTTGAAACTGCTGTCTCAACTAATTCACTAACATTACGCCCATATGTAACTGGAATTGTTACAATTGGTACCTTTGTATCTAAAATTTTAATATGTTTATACTTAGATCCTAATCGGTCAATTGATTTATATTGTTCATCATCTAAATGAATTAATTCAATTACTAAATCAATTTTTGATTCATCTAATAACACTTGCAAACCATAAATTTTACTTAAATCTAAGATTCCTAAACCACGGACTTCAATTAAATTTTTTAACATTTCATGTGATTGCCCATATAATCTATTATTTCGTTGCTGAATAATAATCCGATCATCACCAACAAACAAATGATTTTTTTTAATTAATTCTAATGTCATTTCTGATTTTCCAATTCCTGATTTTCCTTTTAATAAAATTCCTTTTCCAAAAACATTAATTAATGATGCATGTTCTTCTGTTACTGGTGCGAAATGTTCATCAAAAAATTCTAATACCATTTGATATAAACGACTTGTTGTAATATTGCTTGCACGAACAACTGGACAACTATGTTTTTCCGCAATTTCTAATAATAATTTATCAGTAAATTTTTCCGTTAAAATAATCATTGGAATATTTTCATTTAAAATATACTCATAGCGCTCTCTTCTTTCTTTTTCACTTAAGGTATTCACAAATAATTGCTCTTTATTTGATAACAAAACTACCCGACGATTACTATTATTTTTTTCAAAATCAAAGCCAGCTAATTCTAATCCTGGTCGATTAAGACCATAAATTTTAATAGGTCGATTAAGACCTTCCCTTCCAGCTAACACCTCGTAGCCAAATTTATCAACAATATCTTTTACAATAAACTTTGTCATTCCCAGTTCCTCCCTGTAAATTAATACTATCACAAATCATTATTCTGCTTCAATTTCAATAATAATATCGCGTAATTCTGCAGCTCGTTCAAAATCAAGTTTTTTACTTGCCTCATACATTTCTTTTCGTAAATATTGTAGTAATCCTTCTTTAGCTGTTTTATATTCTTTTGATTTTTTATTTTTAATGTTATGTAATTTATCATCTTGACGTTTAATATTAGTATAATCACGAATATTCTTAATAATTGTTGTTGGAGTAATATGATATTTCAAATTATATGCCTCTTGAATTTGCCGACGGCGAGCAGTTTCTCGCATTGCTTTTTGCATTGATTCAGAAACATTATCAGCATATAAAATAACATGCCCAGCCGCATTCCTTGCAGCACGACCAATTGTTTGAATTAAACTTCGTTCATTTCGTAAAAATCCTTGCTTATCAGCATCAAGAATACAAATTAATGATACTTCTGGAATATCAATTCCTTCACGAATTAAGTTAACACCAACAATACAATCATAAACTCCTTTTCGTAAATCCAATAAGATTTGACTACGTTCTAAAGTTTTTAATTCACTATGTAAATATGCAACTTTAACATTTTGTTCTTGTAAGTAACTTGTTAAATCTTCTGACATCCGAATTGTTAAAGTAGTAATAAAAACACGTTCATTTTTTTTCCGACGAATTTTTACTTGTTCAATAATATCATCAATTTGTCCTACTGTTGATTTTACTTCTACAGTTGGATCTAATAATCCCGTTGGACGAATAATTTGTTCAACCACTTCATTATTTACTAAACCTAATTCATAATCAACCGGAGTTGCTGAAACATAAATAACATTTTTTAATTTTTGATTAAATTCATCAAAATTTAAGGGACGATTATCTAATGCACTTTTTAAACGAAAACCATAATTTACTAAGGTTTCTTTTCGACTTCGATCTGTTTTATACATTGCTCGAATTTGTGGCAATGACATATGTGATTCATCAATAATAGTTAAAAAATCTTGGCAAAAAAAATCAATCAAAGTATACGGCGCTTCACCTTCTTCTCGTAAATCTAAATGTCGTGAATAGTTTTCAATTCCAGAACATATTCCACTTTCACGAAGTAAATCTAAATCATATTCAGTTCGTTGTTTTAAACGTTGTAATTCAACAATTTTTCCAGCTGCTTCTAATTCAGCTAAGCGAACTTTTAATTCTGCTTCAATTCGTTTAATTGCCTCAGCTAAGCGTTCTGGAGAAGTAATATAATCTTGCGCTGGAAAAATTGTTAATGTTGATAACCGCTGTGTAACATCACCAGTAATTCCATCAATATAAGCTAAATCATCAATTTCATCTCCAAACAAATCAATGCGAATAAAAGTTTTAACATTTCACCCCGGAACAATTTTAATTACATCACCTTTAGCACTAAAACTACCTGGAATCAATTCAATATCATTACGAACATATCCTGATGATACTAAAAAATTGGCTAAATCTTTTTTACTAATTTTTTGATTACGATTAATTTGCAAAAAAGATTTTTTATATTCATTTGGATCTTGTGCTCCATAAATTGCAGCAACAGAAGCCACGACAATAACATCTTTACGAGTTGTTAAAGCATTAAAAGCACTTAACCGCATCATGTCTAACTCCATATTTTGGCGAGCATCTTTATTAATGTATAAATCTTTTCCTGGTAAATAAGCTTCCGGTTGATAAAAATCAAAGTTTGAAACAAAATACTCAACACGATTTTCTGGAAACATTTCTTTTAACTCAACATATAATTGCATTGCTAATGTTTTATTATGTGCCATCACCAATGTTGGTTTTTGATAATTTTCAATAACATTTGCAATTGTAAATGTTTTTCCAGTTCCTGTTGCTCCCAATAAAACTTGATGTTTTTTATTTGCTAATAAATTGGTAGTTAATTTTTCAATTGCCAGGGGTTGATCACCTGCTGGCAAATAATTTGATGTTAATTTAAACACTATTTCACTACTCCTTTATAATTTTGCTTTTCTATAATTATATCAATCTTTCTTATAATTATTTTAAAAATAAAAAAGTAAAATTCCTTTTACTTTTTTAGCCATTAGTAATATTAGCAACAGGAATATCAACACCAGCTCAATAAAGATCGATTGTTTTATTGGTTGTAAATTGCATTACTTGCACTTTTATTTCATAACTACCCGTTACTTTTCCCCCATTTGGTGTAATTGTTACAATATATTCTCCCTTTACTAACTCAGCACCAGTTGCTCCCCTTGGTTTCTGCTTAATTGCTGTATTTAAAGAAACTCCAGCACGGTATTCTTTTGGCAATCATTACATAACAGCTGTTTGAACACTTTTTTCTAAATCTTCTTCTTTAAAATTATTATTTAAAAATGAAGGAGCTGGAATTTTATTTGCAAACTTTGTTAAATCTAAATCAAGCATTGGTTCACCAACAACCTTAACTGTAATTTCAATTTTTTTAGTAACACTTGTTGCTGTTTCTGGTGCTGAAGCAGTAACATTATATGCTTGTTCTAATAGTTTTTTTGTATCATCAGTTTCTTTTTCAACTTTATATTCAATTTCATCTTTTTTAACTGCTGGTGCTAGTTTTCCTTCAACATACTGTTGAACAGCTTTTTTTAAATCACCCACAGTATTATTAACCGTTAAATTACTCTTAAATCCTTTTGCTGAAATAGTTGCTAAATAAAATTTAAATTTACTTTGATCAACAACATTAATACTAAAATTACCCATTACTTGGACGGTCTTTGCATTAGCTTTTGCTGTTAAGGTAAGTTCATAATTTCCAACCACTAATTTTCCGCCTGTAGTACTACCAGCTGGTCTTGTTTTTACCTCTAATTCAATTTCATCAGGATTTACTTTAATATTACTTTCTTTATCTAATTCAGCAACAATAACATCTTTAATATTAGATTCACTTTCATTGGTTGTGAAATAATCCTTTTTTAATATGGTAAAATCAACTGCCCCTAAATCTGGTAAAACTGAATAACCATATTGATGAATTTTTGCTTTACCATTGATTTGATAATAACCCTTTAATGTTCGCTTTGCTTCTGCACTAACTTTTGCTTTATTAACCATTGCAGTATCAATAAATTCTGATGATGGTAATAAATTTTGAGATGTTTGAAACAATGTTCCATCAGCAGCCGGCATTATACGGGCAACTGCTCCATTAATACCCCTTGGTTTATCTTTTTCATTTTCCAAAAAAGTAACACTATAAACTGCAACCGCCAAAGAATTAACTGCGGCTGTCCCTTGGTCATAATTTGTTCATGGATTTCATAACTCTAACGATGGGTAACGCATTCATTGATTTTGTGAAATGTTTTGATAATTATAATAAAATTTATTTTCTGCCGCTGAATCACCTTTCATATATAAAACGTTATACATTAAAAAGTTATTAACTGCATTAATTACGGATAGAGCAGCTGTTTTGGCAACTTGATTATTACCAGGAAAATCATCAAATGGATTAGTTTGACAACCAATAACATTAATTCCAATTGCTGATGATAAAGAAAATGTTGTTAATAATGATAATAATTTTTTCATTTTCTATACCTCCTTAATCAATTGTATTTCGTTCCATTTTTTTAATTTGTCTTTTACTTAGTTTTGTGTAAGAATATTTTTCACTAATGTTAGTAAACAAGATTTCTTGAACTTTTTCTTTAATATCTTTCTTCTGATCTTTTGTTAAAATTAATAAAACACTTCTTTTATGCGCATATTCTGATGTAGAACTAACTTGGGTCATCGCTTTATAAATCACACTCATTCGACGAGTACCATAATGAGCTCGCAAGAAACGAATATGTAAAGTAATTAATGTTATTGCAATCATAACAATCTCCATTGCGAGTAACACTAAACAGTTCTTAATAATATCTGCTTGATAATATCATAGTTGTCCTGCTCCAGAAGCAATTCCATAAATAATATTGCCCATATTATGCATTGCATAAGTAAACGGCATAATGTTTGATAATGCATTATAGAATGGATTTGACATAAAAGCTGGGAATAAAATTCATCCACAAGCAAAGTTAAACATTAAAACAACCATATTTAACACTCGTGATGATACTTCATCTGGAATTGCTAATCAAATTCCGCCAACAATAAAGGTAAAGATAAAGCCAACATATAAAGCAAATAAATATAATAATCAAAATGCTGAACCTAATTGTCAAAACCCAATTGGTAATAACATTAGTAATAAAATTGAAACTTGAATAAACATATTAACTTGTAAAATTAACATTTTGCATAAATAATGTTGATAAAATCTCGTGTTTGGTGTTCGTGACCGGCGATTATAAATAATTGTTGATGCAAAAATTCCAATAAAAGTATCAACTAAAATAAATGCCTCTCCCAAACCAATTCCATATTGACTATATTGTTTTCCAACTAAAGTGTATGGCATTTTAAAAATATCAAGAAGATGTGAACCTGTTTCGGTAAAACTTTTTGCTGCTGATGAAAATTCAGGATAATTCATTTCTTTTCTTGCAAAAGAAACTTGTTTTGTGCTTTTATCAATCTGAAACGCTGGAGGTGGACTTGTAATCCCAATATGAAATAAATCATTAACAATTGGCATTAAAGAGATTGGTAAAATTCCAGTTAAAAAACGATAAATTTCATCAGCAATTTTAGCATCAATATAATTTCCTGAAATAGCAACATCTAAAATATTTTTTAAGGCAACTGCTCTTTTTTGCACTGGAATAATATCAACCAAATTAATTCCCATCATCCCTGGAATTAATGATGGATCAAGAAATTCAAAAAGAAAACGATTAATATCTGCTTCTTGAATTGTTCGATCATTTGGTGTAGTTGATGTTGGAGGATAATAACTAAACATTGTAAATAATGTTGTTGCCATTAATTGTGGTAAAATTTGCGCACTTAAAGATGTTGTTAAATTCGCATAAAAGTTACTAATCATTCCACTAGCAAAATTTTGCCGGGATGTTCCTCAAAATGTAATCCGATTATTTGTAAACCAACGTAGTTCTTTAATAATAAGACCATTTAATTCTGTTGCTGGTAAAGTATGCGTTGGATCACCATCTTTACAAAGATTATTACCATCAAATCCATCAAAACAAACATAACTAGCTTTATTCATATTTACAATTAATGTTGCTAAATGTTGTGTAAATCCTTGTGGAATTCTAACTTGTACTCAGTACTTACTATCTAATTCGCTAACATTTTGCCCACTATAACGAACATAATCGCCTTCAACTTTTCCAACTTTTAAATCATAAGTAAAACGATTAGTATTTGGATTATAAAAATTTAATTTAGTAACAGCTTCATCAGTAATACTAGTATAATAACCAATCTTTCCAACCATTTTTGCTTGAGTAGTACAGTCAGTTTGATTATGAACAGTATAATCAAATGAAACTGCTTCTGCATTTAGTAATGAATCAGTTCCATCTGTTGATGGTGGCAAATTTTTATCATCTTTATAAATCATACAAACATTAGCATCTTGATTAACAATTGCCATTGGAATTCTTTGTAAATTTTGATATGGATTAAAGAAAGCTCAAATATAGAAAAATCCATAAATAAAGGTCATTAAGCAACCAACAATGGCAATTACTTTATTAAATGGTTTTTCAACAAAAAATGCCCGTAATTCAGTTTTTGAAATTTGACGAAATTTTGGTTTAATTTCAATATTGTTTTTCTTATTTACCTTGTATTCATCATTTTTCATTCAAGAGCCTCCTAATCGATTCCTTCTCGATTATCGTCATAAACATAATTTGTTTTTAATTTTATTAATTCTGCATTATATTTTGCAAATTTAAATTTATTTGTAATTTTATCTTTTTGTTGTTCAACAATTACACGCAATTTATTTTCTAAATTTTCTATTTCATGATTAATATCCATAATTTTATTATTTATTTTACGAATTTTAATGTTGTATGATTCATCTTTTGTAATTTTTGATAATTTATAGTTTTTATTTTTTTCCGCATTCAACTCTTCTAATTGTCGTTTTAATTTTATAATTCGTTCTTCTATATGACGATTAACTTGAGTTTTATTTGCTTCTAATTCTTGAATATTATTAGCTAAAATTAATAATTTTTCTTGATAAATTGGAATTAATCTAGCTTCTGGTTTAGTTTGTTTTAAATGATTTAATTGTTCTTTTTCTAAGTTATATCGCACAATTAATTTATTAATTTTTTTATCATGCGGATTATCAAAAACAGTTCGCATTGTATTACTATTTAATTCATCAATTTTCTTTTGTAAATATGTTAATTCTTGTCGTAATGTATAAACTTTTTTTAATTTTAGTTTAGAACTATGTTCATTAACTGTTCTTGATATAAGCATATATTCATCTTTTAATTCTTCATATTGCTCATTTAAAGCAGCAATCCGGGCATAATTTGGATTTCTTTTTAACATTTCAATTTATTTGCGTGCTTCTGTAATTTTTTCCCCTAATGCTTCTAATTTTATTTTTAATTTTTGGGATTTGCGAATATCTTTAGCATCATTAGTAATCTCTGCTTTTTGAACTAAAACAACATATTTTTGCTTAATTACTTCAAAACGATTACGATAAACCTCACTTATTGCTTCTAATTTTTTGCTTCGAACTATGGCTGGATCTTTATATAAAGAATTAATTTTATCTTCTAAATTTTTTATTTTTTGTTCGCGATGTTTCTCATCAATATATTGTTTAATTAATAGCGAATATTCAACACTTAAGTTGTTAATAACACGGCGACTTCTAACAAAGTCTTTTGTTGCATCAATACTATCCATTGTTTCATAAATCTCTTTTAAACTGAATGTACCAAACATTTCAATACGACGATAAATATATGCGGTACATAATCCAATTCCTAAGAAAACTACTAGGAAAATCATTAAGGCACCAAAACATCCTAAAATTTCTGTATTGTACATATTAATAATTCCCTCATTAGAAGCAATTCCATAGACAATATTGCTCATTCCAAAAATTGTATATTTAAATGGCACAATGTAACTAATTGCTTGGAAAAAACCATTTTGTAAAATAACTGGAAAACTTCCACCACCAGCAGTTAAATTAAAGACCGTATAAATAATACATAAGAATCGTCCAACATTATCATCTGGCATCGAATATCATAAAGCCTGGGTTATTGTTGTTAAGACGGTCGCGGTGACTATCATTCACATTAACATATAAACAATTGGTGAGCCTAATTTTCCATAACCAACAGCCAATAAGCCTAAAAATAACAATAATGTTTGAGCATAAAAAGTAATTAACATTGTAAATCATTTTGAAAAATAATGTTGATATCATTTTGCATTAGGTGTGTAACTTTTTTTACGATAAATAAAAGTTTGCGTAATTGCTCCAATTCATAATGAAATTGAAATAAAATATAATCCTAATCCATATCCATATGTTCCAAATTCATATCCTTGAATATGTCTATCAACGCTTGTTGAGCGTGACATATTATTTAAAAAGTATTGTGTTACTGATAATAATTTTGTTTTGTATTCAGAAAAATAAACACGTTGTTCTTATCTTGGATCATTGTTTGGATTTCCTAAATCTGGAAACATAATTTGAAATGAAAATGGTAAAATTTGTTCCATTTTAAGATTAACTGTTATTCCAATATTAATTGAAACAAGCACATCATTTTTAATATGATTAAACATTTTATTTACAGATTCATATAAAACCGGATTTTTTTCTTTTAAATGTTGTAATGCTTTATATAAATTTGATGGTTCACCTGGTTTAGCACCAGGAGAACAAGCAGTTCCGGACCCATCACAATCATAATTATTAATATTTTTTACAACTTCCATAATAAAATTATAAATATTTTCGGGAATAATATAATACTCACCAAAACGAGAGCTACCACCATTTGAACTTTCGCCATGGTCTTGACGTGATGATAATCAAAACATTGTTTCTGGTGCTAATGTTGTTAAAATACTAGTTGTTAAACTTCCAAAACCAACTTGTAACATACTCATCATATTTCCAATCATAAAACTATGTTCATAAGTTGCTCAAAAATCCATTTTATTATTGCTAAAATAATCCATTGTTTTAAAGAAATCATTTTCATCATCATCAGTAAAATTAGGCTCACCAATTTGTGCTAATCCTCGCATTAATTTATATGTATTTAAAGTATAACTAGTTGGGATTTTTAATTGCACTCAATATTTACTATTTGGTGTAAAGTTAGTTTCATCTTCTTTTAAATATTTAATTGTTGGTGTAATATCACCAATCGATGTTGTTAATGTTTTTGAATTTTCATCGTATTTATTATGGTAGTATACATTATTTTGAGGTTTTTAATAAAATTAAGTAATTAGAAACAAATTAAGTTTCGCTTATGACTAAATGATAACAAAATTTATAAAAAATTCAACTTTTTTAAAAAATAGGAGAGTGTCAAAAAATGTGAAAATTATTAACATTAATTACTAGTATTTTAGAAAACCCAAAAATAGCATTAAGAATTATAAAATTATTAGAAAAATATGGTAATTCTAAAATAAAAGCAATTTTACAAAGTATTAAAGATATTGAGCATCAATTAGCACAAATTCAATATTATTTAAACCCTAATATATTAAGAGAGTTATTATCAAAATTACCTAAAAGTTTAGAAATACAATTATTTAAAGATATTAGTTTTTTAGATAAAAATAAATATAAAGAAATTGTAAAATCATTAACTCCAACAGAAAGTAATTGAACTATCTTATCTAGTATAGTTGATGTAAAAAGGGATTTTTTCAAATAACTAATAAACAAAAATTAATAGGTAATTTAACTATTTTAATTCAATCAGATAATGATAAACAAAGAAGATGATATGGACCTTATACATATCCAAAAGTACATATTCAGGTATGACAAGCAATGAAATCAGTAACTGGTAAAAATGGAACTGGGGCAGGATCAGTATTATGAAATATGTTATTACATGTATGATTACGTAGTGAATTAAGAGAATATGTAAATTGACAAATATATACACAACAAAATAAAAGTGGTGGAGATGTTAAAATAAGAGCAAGTCGTATTAATAAAAACCTATTAGAATTAAATAAAGAAATAAATCGTTATAGTAATAATTTTTACAATACAAAAGATGCTAAATTAAATAATCATAAACAATATATAGATAATAAAAATTGATTAAATCAACAGCGAGAATATGCAACTAATTTAAAGACTGGTTATCAAAAATTACATACTAAAATAATATCAAAACCAAAAACAATAAATATTTATAAAGAACTTAAAAAAAGGAATTAATGTAATTAAAAAACCTTTAAACAAAATAAAAAGACCTTTTTAAGACTGCACCCCAAAAAGTAAGTAAAATTAAAAAAGAACTTTACTAAACTTTTAGAGGAGGTGCAGTCTTTTTTTAGGTCTTTTATTTTTATTGTCCACTACCACCAATACCAGTGGATACACTAGCAATTTTAATTTTAATATCATTAATATTTTGATTATCAATAATACCTGCATTAATATGCAAATAAATATCTCCACTTACAATTTCATTAACTGGTAAATAAATACCTGCTGAATTTGTTTGAATTGGATAATCATTTTTACCATCACTTAATACCATAACAGAACGCATAAATCCTAAAATTTGTTGTTTCTGTGGTGTAGTTAAATTATTATCTAATACTTTATCAAATAATTTTTTAATCTCTGCTTTGTCAGGAGTAGATGGAGTAATTCCAAAGAATTCATAATATTTTTTCTTAACATCCATATTTAAAGTATTTTGATCTTCTGTTAAATTATTAATATTGTTAATAGTATTTTGCATTGCAGTTTTAAATGTAGGATTATAAAAATCTTTATAATTTGGATCATAATCTAATAATTGATAAGTTAATTCATTTTCTCATTCACCAGTAAATTCATTAAATTTTTGTCATGAATCACCAGTTGGATTTGTATTATCTCATAAGCGAGCAATAGCATCCATTTGTTCTTGTTCTGTAAACATTTCTTTAACAATTAAGAAACCTAATTCTGGTCTTGTTAAAGCAGGCAATGAAAATAACACCCGACTAGTAAATGCTGGTTCTTATGTATCATTATCAACATAACTAATATTTTCAGTAAAAATAGTAATCATTGCTACATTATCTGTATGAATTACAAGTCCTTCAATTTTTTTATTAATAGATAAATCAAAACCACGAGTTCTATTCATTCCTTGTAAATTAATCTCTAATTGTCCTTCTGTTGTTTTACCATTTAAAGGTTTAATATTTTGCCCTAATCATAATGATTTAGAAATCATATAACCCATTACTTTATCTTGAAATAAAGTACCTGTCACCATTGTATTTGCTGAAATACTTTCACCGATTAATTGAGTATATGCTCGTGTTAAATCTAAGTATGAATGTGGTTCTCAGATCATTTCTCAATCACTAGTATTTGTACCAATTTGAGATTAATTAATTTTTCGTGTTTCATCTGTCATACGATGTGCTAATGCATACATTAAATCTAGTGCATCTTGTTGAGTTTTAATTTTAGTTGTATCATAAACAAAAGCATAGTCTTTATTAAATTTAGATCTAGCAATATAATTATCAATTACACCTTTTAGAAAATATAATTCTAAATTAAACATCATATTTTCTGTAATTGAACCTGTTCATTTTGCTACTAATTGCCCTCGTAATTCAGGAGCAGTATTTTTTAAACGAGATAAATCAAATCTTCTTCATTGTGTTTTTAAACCAATAGTATGATCAATTACTAAACGACCACGCTTAGCATTTTGATTTTGTTTTGGATTTCCTTTTTCGTGATTTTATTCTTAATCACCATAAAATAATCGTTCTGGAATTGTATAAATCGCTACTGCATAATCAGCACTTTCCATATTAGGACTTGATTGTGCTGTTGCTGTTAAACGATGAAAAGTATAATAATCAGGGTTTGATAAAATATCTTTAACTCGAATTTCTTGTGCTGATAATAATAAATGTCCTTCTTTTGTTAAGTTTGCTACACCGTTACCAATAACAAATCCTTCATGTAATCCTATAATTGATGCCATATTTTATTTTCCTTTCTCATATTCTTTTTGAACTAAATTTTTAATTCTTTCATTAACAGGAATATCTTTATTTTCATCTAAACTAGTTTTAATTTTTTGTGTTAATTCTTCAATAAACATATTTTCATCTTTAATTTGAATACCACCATTCATTAAATTTTTCATATCTAATGCTGGTTTTTTATCAACTAAATCTTTAAAATTAGTTTTAATATATTCTATATTTTTATCACTATTTAATAGTTCTTCTACTAATTTACGATTTTCTTGTGGTACTTGTGATAACTCATATTCTTTTATTTTTGAATGATAACTATTAATTTGTTCCGTATATGATTTTTCAGTTTCAGTTTTAATACTAGTTTCAATTTCAGGTGCAACATTAGATAAAGTATGCTTTTCTTTTTGTTCTAATAAAGCATTAATTTCATCTTGTGTCATATTTTCTTTATAATCATATTTAAAGTCTTTCATAACTTTAATCCCTCCATTATTTTTTTATAGAAAATTTTAAAAACTATCGTCACCATCTTACCATCATTTTAATTTTTGTAAACTTGTGGGTATTTTTTCTTAATTTCTTTTCTAGTTTCTTCAATACCTTTTTTAAAACCTTTTTCATATTGATCTAAATATTTTTTTTGATTATTAACACCATAATCATAAGTTTCTTTCATTAATTCTTGAAATATTTTAGTATGTTCTTCACACGCAGGAACACCAATACCATTTCAATTTTTACTTACTTTTTTTAAACATTCTTTCCCATCTATAATCATTCAACAGATATTTTTATCCATTCGCATTTTTTCAAACTACAATGTTTCTTTTAACTGAGAATATGAAATAAAAAACCTTTCTAGGTTATTATTAAATATATAAAGTTAGGAGAAACATTTTTTATATGGCAAAGGGTAAAACTAAAGGGTCAAAAGACCATGATATTGAATTTAAAACTAAAATTATTAACGAATATTACGAATATAATAAATCAATATCTTTAATATCTAAAGAATATGGAATAAGTACTGCAACTATTTCTAGGTGAATTAATGTTTTCAATAAAGATAAAAAATTTGATAAACGAACATATAT
>NZ_RCOO01000305.1:0-846 GCF_003987485.1 Spiroplasma endosymbiont of Megaselia nigra | reverse complement strand
TAGAATATATTTTCTTTGATATAAATTTTTTACTATTTAGTAATGTTTTTGTTTTAATTGTTTTGTTTAAATCTTGTTTTGTTCTGAGTTGTTTATATGCTTGAAATACTAGTCCATTACCCAATAAACTAGTAACCGCACTATCTTCTAGCGTATTTAACAATTTATCTTTATTAAAGTTATTTTTAAATTGTTCTTGCATTTTTAATATCTTAGCAATTGTCCTATATATTTTAAAACTATCTTTTACTACTTGCTGATAAGCAAGTGGGGCAAAAGAAACTAAATTAAATAAACTTGTTTTTTTAAATCCCCAACCAATAAACCACTCACTGTTCATATAGAATTTAAATGGTTCAGAAGCCAAAACAAACTGTTCTGCTTTGATTAAAGTTGTCATAACGACAATAGGGGCATATTTAGGATTTTTATAATATATTGTTAAAGCAACTTCACCCGCAACTGATAAAGGAACAATTTTTACTGCTAAAAAAACATCAGAACCATAAGCAAAAGGTAATAATTGGCCTTTTTTAATAGCCTTAGTTTCAAATTTAGACAATATTTTTTTAGTTTTATCAGTAATTTTATTAATTACTTTTTGTTTAATAGCAATTATTTGTTTTTCAATTGGGGCTAATAATTTTTTAGTTACTTTTTGAATATAAAAATTTGGGTTTAAATGATTTAAAATTTTATTTAATTTAATTGGTGTTTGATGCAAAATATTTAATAATTTATTATTAAATATTTTACTGCCCCGCATTAAATTAGCATTTAATAGTAGATTTTTACCAACACCTTTTTTATGAAGATTAGTCATAATGTTATATCACTCATTAGTAT
>NZ_RCOO01000304.1:0-848 GCF_003987485.1 Spiroplasma endosymbiont of Megaselia nigra | reverse complement strand
CCCTTTGCCATATAAAAAATGTTTCTCCTAACTTTATATATTTAATAATAACCTAGAAAGGTTTTTTATTTCATATTCTCAGTTAAAAGAAACATTGTACAAACCTTTAAATGCTTGTTTATTTTCTGAATATACTTGATTGTGTTCTTTTAAAATGTTTTTAATTCTTTCATTTAAAGGTAAATATGGCGTTACAAATTTTTCATAAAAGACATGGTATTTATCAAAAGGGTTAAAAGTAAATTGATTAGAATATGTTTTATGAAAATATGTTGTTAATGTTATATGTTGTTTTGCTATGTTGTCTCATTCTTGAAATGTCCAAGATAATTCTTTTACTGGAATAGGATTATCTAAATTATATTGTTCATTATCATTTTCATCCGTGTATTTTTCGTAAGACACTTTTAAACTTTTTGAACGAAACATTGAAACTCTTAAATTATTATATCTTTTATCTAGTTCTTTATCAGTTAAGATTTCTTTTTCTTCAGCACGTATCATTTCGTCAGTTCATGCCGATATAATACCACTGCCTTTACCAACCTTCCCCCATAATTTTATTACCATTAGCATAACCTGCAAAAGCAATGCGAACACCACTAGGAAAAACAATTTCTCCACCTTCTTTAACATTTTTAGGTCAAACAATGCCATTTTCATTGTCGGGTCCTATATCAATCCCATATTTATCGTATAGATAATTACATACATTAATTGTATCGCCAAATGTAGTATCTTCATGGGTATTGGCATATCTTCGTAAAATATTAGATGAAGAATCGGTAAAATTACAAGCAAAAAATAATTTTTCTGCTAAATGATTTCATGTTTTATTAGTCCCACGC